>NZ_CFQRNQ010000003.1:0-280780 GCF_986071375.1 Paraprevotella sp.
TGCGCCGCTACTATCGTGCGGCTCAGCCGGGCGAGAAGGTACGCCCGCTTTCGCTGCCCGAAATATTCGCACGGCTGCGGAGACTTGAACCCGGGGCGATGGCAGGCGTGACGCTGCCCAAACTGGCGCAAGCCCTAGTAGCCGCAGGGGTACAGAAGATACATACACATTATGGAAACCGATACCGCGTGGCGGAATTGTAACTTTGGCTTATACCCCCATATCCTCCCGAAGGATTTGGGAGAAATTCCGCGCCCCGACATCGGCACTCAAATGATTCCCGTCATAAAAATCATCATCTGAAAAACGCGTGTCACCTAAATAATCCAACCAACGGACATTAGGATATTCAGAAGACAGTTCGGACAATCCGTTACGGAGTCGGATCAACGCACAGGAATCCAACCTCGCATAATAATCTTCATGCACAGGCGGTGCCACTATCCACAACTTTATTCCCTTTTCCCTGCACATCTCTGCCAAACGGCATATCCGTTCCATATTGCGGCCATAGCGCACCCCGTCCTTGTCCGACTGTACCAAGCCATTGTGCCCGGCAACCACAGAAGCAATCTTCTCCCGCCAATCAGCAGCCCGTTCCGACAAATCGAAGCTGTGGTCAAGCCCCAATGAGTCGCACAGCATAGTCTGCCCGTGCAACAGATAGAACTTCGACCATTTTCTCAATGAACGGGCACCGAGGGACAACAATTCACTATGCGGCAAAAAATCATCTTCCAAATGGATATCCAAATAGATGCCATGCTCCACAATACTCCATTCATCCGTCTCCACGTCATCGTCACTCCACAACGTATGGTAACACACTCCCAATATCACGTTTTCAAGCTCCGGCATATATTCCTGATATTGCCCGAACATTTGGAGGTTAAAACGCAACCATTGACCCGAAACAGCCAGATTATAAGTCCCGGACGGGAAACAAGAAGGAGCAATCCCGCACTCTGCCACGGAACTGCCCAAGACCAAGGTCTTGATATGCCTCCCTTGTTCTTCCATCAAACTCCGTTTGAAAGCATAAGTATTCGGTACACGGCGCAGCATGCACTCCATGCCTATGGCCAAAGCCAATAAGAAAGAAGAAAAGAACAATACATTCACAATGAACCGTTTCATGACTTCTTATTATTTAAAATTGGAAATAAATGAACTCTTCCTGTTGCCCGGACAACAAGAACGTCGCAATGAAAACCACGTAATAAAGCAACCAACGTACAGCCCTGTACTTAAACCAACCACCGGCACCGATTTGCAACCCGTGCTGCTTACCCCTCTGCAACCACTCGACACATAAGAGGATGCCTATATAAATCAACGGGTCATTCCCATGGGCCGGAAGCCTGAACGTGAAATGTGTAAACATCCTGGCAATATATTCCCATGCCAGCCCTATCGTCTCGGCCCTGAATATCACCCAACCGAGAACGACAAGCAAGAATGTCATCAGCATCTGTAAGGCCTCTTTTACCGTAGGCAATATGCGCCCCTCGGCCACACCGTCCACATGTTTACGGTTCTTCCCGAAATAAAGCAAGGGGAAGAATAGCATGGCATGGTACGCCCCCCAACACACGTATGTCCAGTTAGCCCCGTGCCAGAATCCACTGACCAGAAAAATCACAGCCGTATTGCGCATGACTTTCCACCTCGCACAACGGCTTCCTCCCAAAGGTATATAAATATAATCACGAAACCATGTGGTCAAGGAGATATGCCAACGCCTCCAAAATTCGGCAATGTCACGTGAGAAATAAGGATAGCTGAAATTACGCATCAAATCCACCCCGAAAAGGCGTGCCGTACCGATAGCTATATCGGAATATCCCGAAAAGTCGCCATAAATCTGAAACGTGAAAAACAATGCACCCAAGAACAGTTGCATGCCGTCAGCGGTCTGGTAATTGGCAAAAATCTCATTCACGGCATCGGCACAATTATCTGCCACGACCATCTTCTTGAACAGCCCCCAAAGAATCTGCCGCATCCCGTCTACTGCCGCCGCATAAGAGAATACCCTGGGCTTTAAAAACTGCGGAAGGAGGTGGGTCGCCCTTTCTATCGGACCGGCCACCAACTGCGGAAAAAAACTGATAAATGCAAAAAAGGCCACCACATCGTGGGTAGGAAACATTTTACGGCGATACACGTCAATCGTATAACTCAAAGCCTGGAACGTATAGAAACTGATGCCCACCGGCAAAAGGATGTCCCGGGTCACCCAGTCTACTTCCCAACCCAACATTCGGAAAAAAGCTGCAAAGTTCTCTCCAAAAAAGTTATAATATTTAAAATATCCCAGAATAAGAAGGTTCAATAGGATATTTCCTCCACATATCCATTTCCGCCTCAACGGATACGTATCATACTTTACCAATAAAATGCCGCTGAAATAACTACAGAATGTAGTCAACGCCATTAGGAACAGAAACCGCCAGTCCCACCATCCATAGAAAACATAACTGGCCGCAACTATAAAAATATTCTTACACTTACCCCCCCCCTAAAATAAGCCAATACACTGTAAATACAAGAGGGAGGAAGAACAAAAACTCAATCGAATTAAATAACATACCAAACTCCCATATCTATCTTATCACCACTATTTTTTATTCCAACACCACGCGCTCGGCTTCCACATGTTGACGAAGGAAAATGGAAGCCGACTCCACAAATTTGTCAGGACTTTCCGTGGTCAGGAAGCGGCACGTGCCGCTTTGCGTACACAACGTTTCTATTTCCGTATGGCGTTGCAGGTAATCTTTCAGGCTGTAGGCCACGTACTCTCCCTGGGGGACGATACGCACGTTGCGAGGAGTATATTTCAGAATCTTGTTCAACAACAAGGGATAATGCGTGCACCCCAAAATAATGGTATCTATCGCAGGGTCTTTCCGGAGCAGGTTGCCGATGCGCTTTTCCACAAAATAATCGGCTCCGGGCGAATCGTATTCGTAATTTTCCACTAACGGCACCCACATGGGACAGGCTTCCCCGCTCACGGCAATGTCGGGATAAAGTTTCCGGATTTCCAACGGATAGGAACCGGAACTGATAGTACCTGATGTGGCTAAAATTCCTACGTGACGGCTATGGGTTATCTGCCCGATACATTCTGCCGTAGGACGGATGACACCCAACACACGACGCGTCTCCCCCTCCATTTTGGGGAGGTCGTTCTGCTGAATGGTTTTCAAAGCTTTGGCCGAAGCCGTGTTGCAAGCCAATATCACCAGATGGCAACCTAAGTCGAAGAGTTTCTGCACGGCTTCACGCGTAAACTCATATACGACCTCGAACGAACGAGTCCCGTAGGGTGTGCGGGCATTATCCCCCAAATAAAGATAATCATACTGCGGCATCAACTGGCGGATCTCATGCAGGATGGTCAATCCGCCGTAACCGGAGTCGAACACTCCGATAGGCCCCGGCTTTTCAGTTAAAGCAACTTTCATGGTTCGACACTAATGGGCAACTGAAGCTTTTCTTTCACATAGTTCGTCACATCGTCAGCCATTGCGGGATTGATAAAAGGACAGGTATTACCGTCCGTATTGATAATATAGGCATACCCTCTTTCCACACCTACGGCACGAATGGCTTCGTCCAACAAGTAAAGCATGTCGGCCTGCAAATCCTTTTCCGCCTGCACGAGCAACTTCTGTGACTCTTCCTTGAAACGGATACTCTTGGTCAACAGGTCTTGCAGTTCATGCTGACGTTTCAACAAGATGTTCTCCGGAAATTCTTTCTGTCCTTGAAGGAATTCCGCAAACTTCCGTTGGAATTCTTCCTCACTCCGTTGGGCTTCCTTATCATATTTAGACTTCAAGCCCGCCAACTTTTGCCGGGAAACCTCATATTCGGGCATAGCCTGAAATATGGCATTGTAACTCAGATAACCGAATTTGCCCTGCGTAGCCTGCGCCTTGACCGCGAAAGGCAACAACAAAAAAGAGAGACACAAGACTAACTTATTCATTTTTCGCATCATGAACCGTATATTATTATACCGTAACAAAGGTATTCATTTTTATGTTCATACCGATAAAAAACAGCCTTTTTTTCTCGGAAAAACACATTTGCAAATAAAAGGCTTCCCCGGCAGCAAATGCCACCGGGGAAGCCTGTATGCGAAAAGCACGAAAAATATCCCGCTTATTTCAAGCCCAACTTTTGCTTGATGTCAGCCGTCACATCCGTACTCAACGTCGTGCTGATATAAGGGATACCCGCCGAAACGTCCATGATATAAACATAGCCGCCCTCTGTCCCAATCTGCTTGATAACTCCCAACATCTTGTCGGAAATAGCCTGCATCTTCTGCTGCGAAGTCTCTTGCAAAGACTTTTGGTTGTCCTGATAGCTTTGTTGAATGCGGTTGTACAAATCCTGCAACTCAGCCTCACGACGCTGACGCACATTGTCCAACAGGTTTGCCTTCTCCTTGTCGTACTCCTCAGACTTTTTCTTCAGTTCGTCCTGCATACGTTTCAGGTCGTTCTCATACTGAGCCTGGAGCTGTTGGATTTCGGTCTGCGCCGTAGTATATTCCGGCATGAGTTGGATAATGGCACTTGAATCGAAATGGCCAAACTTCTGTGCAAAGATGCTCATCGGTACGAGCAACAATGCCATTAAAATCACTTTTTTCATCTTAATGTCTATTTTTTATATTATTATTTTTCATATAGCATGCAAATGTACGAATGTTAGTTGGAATATCCTAATTTCGCCAGTACTTCATTGCTTATATCTATCTTCGGAGAGGCAAAAATGATACCCGTATCGGACGCACGGTCCAAAATCAACGAATACCCCTTACTGTCCGAAAGGTCCTTTACGGCATTGTATATCTCATCCTGGATGGGAGCCATCAGGCTTTCACGTTTCTTGAACAACTCACCTTCCGGACCGAAATATTTCTTCTTCAACTCGGCAGCCTCCTTTTCCTTGGCTACGATTTCCTCTTCTTTCTTGGTTTTCTGTTCCGTACTCAGGAAGACGGCCTCACTTTGGTAATTCTTATATAAAACCTGTGCCTCTTCCGTCAATGCGTCCACCTCGGCCTGCCATTTTTTGGAGACTTGGTTCAACTGCTCGCTGGCACGCTCGTATGCCGGGATATTCTTCAGGATATACTCCATGTCGACCAACGCGAACTTCTGTGCCATTGATTGTGCGCCCACTATCATGAGCAAACACGACAAAGTGAATAACTTTTTCATCTTTCTTCTGTTTTTAAATTAGAATTCTTGTCCCAAAATGAAATGGAACTGGCTTCCGCCATATTGTTTGGAACCGAAGACATCATCGAAACCGTATGCCCAGTCGATTCCCAACAGACCTACCATCGGCAAGAATATACGCACACCGACTCCGGCTGAACGTTTCATGTCGAACGGATTGAAATCTTTCACGCTCGACCACGCATTACCGCCTTCGATGAAGGTCAGCGCATAGATGTTCGTTGAACCTTGCAGCATGAGCGGATAGCGCAACTCCAACGTGAAACGGTCGTAGGCATAACCCGTATATCCGCTTGGAGTCAAAGAACCGTTGTCGTAACCGCGCAAACCGATAGTTTCGGTAGCATACGTCGTAGAGTAACCGGACATTCCGTCTCCCCCGACATAATAGGTTTCAAACGGCGACTTCTTATACTTGTTATAAGCTCCCAACAACCCGAATTCCACACGGGTCATCAACACCGGGCATTTCACCGCACTGCTCAAAGCCGTGTAGGTGCGGAGTTTGAATTTCCATTTGTGATACTCGATCCATTTGTACTTCTCCTGCATCTCACGGTCGTAACTTGCGCTTTGGTAGTTGTTCGCGAGATTCTTGTAATCCTTGTTGTCAAACAAAGAATACGGGGGCGTCAATCCTACGGATAATGTAAACTCAGAACCTCGACGCGGATAAATCGGATTGTCCGTAGAATTACGGGACAATGCCAGATTCAACGCAATGTTATTGCAAGAACCATTTGCGATGAGGAAATAATTCCAATCTTTCAAAATATACCGTTGGTAAGAGAGATCGGCCGACAGTTGGAAATAATCGTCCGGCCAACGTAAACGCTTACCCCATCCCAACGACAAGCCGAACAGTTTCACGTACGAATCGGGGTCGAGGAAATTCTCATAATAGTTATACCCATTCGTACCATAACCATACAGGTAATTATAGTAACTGTTATAGTAAGAGGAGTTGTAATAGTTGTCGCTCACGTCTGTCTGTTTAGAGAAGAAAGCCGAGAACGACAAGGCATTAGGACGCTTGCCTCCGAACCACGGATTCATATAGTTGACACTGTACGACTGGTAATACTGCCCGTTCGTCTGTCCGCTGATACTAAACGTCTCGCCGTTCCCCTGTGGCAGTACCCCCCGGCGGAGCCCACCTTTTGAAAACAAATTGGCCAAACAGAAATTCGAGAACTTCAAGCCGATTTTTCCAATCACACCCGTCTGCCCGTAACCTAAAGAGAACTCTATCTGGTCGTTCGACTTCGACACCAATCCCCAATCGATGTCCACCGTACCGTCCGACTGCGAAGGAACGACCTTCGGGTCAATCTGTTCCGGGTCGAAATGCCCCATCGAAGCGATTTCACGATAGGAACGTTCCAAAGCCTCCTTGCTGAACAAGTCACCGGGTTTGGTACGCAACTCACGGCGAACCACGCTCTCGTACACACGGTCGTTACCACTGATGGCGATGTGGCGTATCGTGGCCTGCGGCCCCTCGAAGATACGGAGTTCCAAATCTATCGAGTCGCCGTCGATATTCACTTCCACCGGATCCAACCGGTAGAACACATATCCGTTATTGTAATAAAGATTACCCACGGCATCCTCGTCGGTCGACGTGCGCTCCTCCAGTTTCGTCTGGTTGTATACGTCTCCTTTCTTCATCCGCAACAAATTGTTCAATGTTGTCGTGGGATAAATCGTATTGCCGACCCATTCAATATTGCGCAGATAGTACCTTTGGCCTTCTTCCACCTTCACATACACGTCCACCGTCTTCTCATTATGAGGCACCACGCTGTCTTCCAGAATCACGGCATCCCGATATCCCAGTTCGTTATACTTCTTAATCAGGTTTTCCTTGTCTTCCTTGTACTTTTCCTCAATAAATTTCTTCGTACGGAACCAACTGCCGGGACGTCCTTTCTCGTTGGTCTTCTTGAAAACGCCCGGAACGAACATCGTTCCTTTTATCTTCTTCGTGCTCAAAGCATGATTCCCCTCGATCGTAATGGAGTGTATCTTCACCTTCTCTTTCTTGTCGATGCGGATGTCCACGATGGTCTTGTCCGGTGCGGCCACATCATCCCGCTGCAAAATCTCGATTTCGGCATTCTTGTATCCCTTTTCATCGAAATACTTTTTAATCAAGAACTTCGCACGGTCTATCATGTTCGGAGTGAGTTGGTTGTCTTTCAACAGACCGATACGGTTTTCCAAATCTTCACGCTCTCCCTTTTTCACACCGCTGTAATTGATCTGCGACACACGCGGACGCTGTGTCAGCTTGATGCAAAGGAAAATCTTGTCTTCCACCACGCTATCCGCTTCTATCGAAACATTCGAGAACAAACCGTTACGCCAGAAACGCTTGACAGCATCAGTTATTTCTTCCCCCGGAATATCGACTTTCTGGCCGACCGTAAGCCCAGACAACCCGATAAGCATATAATCGTCATAGTTCTTTGCTCCCTCCACGGAAATTCCTCCGATAGTGTAGGAACGGGGCACACGGGAATATTCTACGGTTGGCTTGATTTGTTTTTCTCCCGTTTGAGCTTGCACGGATGGAAAACCCGTACCCAATATTAATAATGTAAGGCAGATGCTCTTTACTGTTTTCATACGTCGGTGTTGCTTATTTTGTAGCCACTTGTTCACTGGTCTTGCCAAATCGGCGTTCCCGCGACTGGTAATCCGCAATCGCCTTGCGGAACTCTTTCTCATCAAAATCCGGCCAATAGGTATCACAGAAATAAAATTCCGTATAGGCACATTGCCATAACAGGTAATTGCTGATACGGTATTCACCGCCTGTACGAATCAGCAAATCCGGATCCGGCATAAAACGGGTAACCAAATGGGCTTCGATGGTCTCTTCCGTAATCCGGGACGGCGACAAAACACCTGTTTGCACCTCTTCAGCTATTTGCCGCATGGCCTGCGCCAATTCCCAACGGGAAGAATAGCTCAATGCGATGACCATCGTCATCTTCCCGTTAGCGGCCGTATGCTGCATACATTCTTCCAAACGCACACGCACGGCTTCCGGAATACGGGACATATCGCCGATTACACGGAAACGGACATTGTTTTTCATGAAAATCTCATCTTCAAGATGGTCGAGAATCA
Source organism: Paraprevotella sp. (assembly GCF_986071375.1). NCBI lineage: Bacteria > Pseudomonadati > Bacteroidota > Bacteroidia > Bacteroidales > Prevotellaceae > Paraprevotella > Paraprevotella sp. The sequence continues at coordinate 8,406 of NZ_CFQRNQ010000003.1, forward strand.
ATCCCATGAGTGCCGCTATCTCGGGCACCGGACGATTCCAGTTTTCTGTGGAAAACGTATATAAAGTCAAGTACTTGACACCTAACCTGACAGCTTCCTCCGTAATCTTCTTCACGGTTTCCACCCCCTCCTGGTGCCCGGCCGTGCGCGGCAACCCTTTGGCTTTCGCCCAACGCCCGTTACCATCCATAATAATGGCCACGTGGCGAGGAACACGCGCAGCGTCTATTTCGTTGTTAAAAGACATATTTTATATTATTACAATTTACACACTTAGGGAACAGATCGTAAGTGACCGACAACATCGTAAACGAATAGCAGTCCTTGTTCTTAAAACCGCCACTCTTCACACCGTACGGATCGTGAAGTATCACCCCATCCATATTGGATACATCCAAACGGTCTGTTGTCGTAAAACGCATGCTCCATTCGAACCCGATATTCAACCGGGGCCTTACCTTAAACTTGACTCCGACTCCCACCGGGATATTGAATCCCGCATCGGCCTGTACCGGCTTGGGTGCCAATGTCAGTCCGGCTCCGATTAACATATAAGGAGTGATACGGCTGTATCCTTCGTAGCCGCGCCCGATACCGTATCCCCAGAAGTTAAATTCGAACTGGGCACCGAAATCTATCACATTGCGCTTGAAATGCGCCACGCCGGGCCTCCCCCCGTCAGCATCGCCGCTTCCAGCATTCTCGGGAAAGAAGTCTTTCCCCGTCTCACCCGATATATGCCCCAAAGCCAGGTTCCCTTTTATCGCCATACGAGGATTGAAGATGTAGCGCGCCACAACGCTTCCCATGGCTCCCAAATGAGCAAACGGCTTGCTGTTGGCATCGCCCAAATAAAAGCATCCGCCTACACCGCCGCCCAACTCCATCCGGTAAATGTCGTCCTGCGCCTTGCCCCCCCAAGGAAGCCCCAACCACAAGCAAAACAATGTTACCAGAACCTTCTTCATCCCCGTTGTATCTATATTTAAGCCTGCCCGCTTGAATCAACGGTCTTCAAACCCCAACTGGTTCAACCGTCCGCGCCAAACCTCGCTGCCTGCAACAAGCCACACATGGTATTCGGCATCCACCGCGGCGGACATCAACACATCTTTTCCTTCCAAACCACCGGGCAGGACGTATACCCCGTCGGTTTTCCAAGTCACACCATTATCCCGGCTCACATACATATTGTCGAAAGCCTTATGGGCCGTCCCGTCCAGTGACTTACCGCCCAAAGCCAACAACACATCATCGTAACGCATGAGATTCAGGGATTGCAAACGGGGACAAGTATAACGGTTGTCCGGCGCGGCATTGAAATAAGCCCAAACAGCCGTTTCCTGCCCTGCGGCCAGACTATGGCTCCACACCATGGCCGCCTCGTCTGATGGATAATCGTCCATGCTGCGGTTGCCAATCCACAACGTCCGCTCCAAGCCATTCTCTTGCGTATAAGAGACGGCTGCAAAATCCTGTACCGGCAAGAAAGCCGGCGTTTCGTCCAAAGCTTCTTCAAGCCATAACGCGCCATCCGCCGAACGCCAAACACGTCCGTCCGAAAGCGCATAAAGATGCGTCCTGTCGGCCACCAACAAACGTACGCTGCGGTCTGCCGCACATACGCTCCAATTCAGTCCGTCTTCCGAGCGCATCAACGTACCGTCCACCCCGCTCACATACAATTCATTGCCAAATACCACCAAAGTCGACACATCGGCCGCCGCACATCCCGACAAGGTCCGTTCGGTCCAACTTTTTCCGTCTGCCAGAGCTGTCGTAAACGCACGCACACCGCCATTCTCCCGGCTGAACAGCCATACGTATCCTTTCCACACCACCGTCTTTACCGCTTCCGCAGTCGACCATGCTGCCGGTTCCGCCATTTTTTCCCAGAAAAACACTTCTCCGTCTTGTTGGTGTACATTCACCTGCAAAGTATAATCGCGGCTTGCCGAATAGTCGGGCGAATATACCCGGAAAGTCAAAGGCGACGTAAAATCAATCGAGTCCGAAGTAGAATAAGCCTTCCACGCGTCCTCTCCCTCGGATACCTTCTTGTACACTACGGTTCCGGAAGATTCCACAGTGGCCAATACGGCTTTCACATCACTGTTTACAGGAAGAGAGTCTTTGTTGGCTATCGTCCCGTCTAACTGATTGACCGTCATAGGAAAGTAAGAAGCACTATAAGAAATGGTATAAGTAGTATCCCGACCGGCAGAGTTCACCGTCGTAATCTGCCTCTTCACATTCCCCAACGTAAAACTGCTAATATAACAATCAGAACTCAACACAACCTCGTCGTCGTCCTTACACGAGCATATCAATAACACGGAAAGCACGGCTAAAGACAATGACAATATGGATTTTTTCATAAATCTATCAATACAATATTATTTATCAAGGTACAAAAGTACGCACATTTTTTACTTTTACGAAACATAGAGCGTTGAATTATGCAAAATTTCGATAAATCGAAGTATTTTTGCGTTCATCCACACGATTATACAGCCGAACTGCCTCGCGACGAGAGTATATGAACCAGCAAATGGCCTTCTACCTCTATGGTCCGTATCCGTCCGTGAGGCCATGACGGAGACGGGACGCCCTCTTTTAGAAATACCGGGGACTGTTCCACCCTGATTTCATCCCAAAGTCCGGCCGAAATGAAACTTTCCAGCAGCCTATGCCCTCCTTCCACCAAAAGAGATTGGACAGACAAACGGTATAAATCATCCAGAATTTGCGGCAAAATATCCCGACTGAAATCCAAGCGTACGCAAGTCACTCCCGTCTGTTTTCCATACGGAGGAAGAACGGACAAAACATCCAGATATACAAGCGTTTCCGCCCCATCGTTAAAAAGAACAAGATGCCCGGGAAGGTCGCCTCTACGGTCTATCACCAAGCGTAAAGGAGATTTACCCGGCCACATTCGTAAATTCAGCGAAGGGTTGTCGGCCAAAGCTGTCTGCCGCCCGACCAAAATAGCCTGATGCTCCGCCCGACAACGATGTACCAACATCCGGGTGTACGGCGTGGAAAATGCGTAAGGTTTTTCTTTCTCGTAGTCCGTGCGCTGGCTATCCATAAAGCCATCGGCCGATTCAGCCCACTTCAACGTAATATAAGGACGACGGTGCGTATGGAAAGTAATGAACCTACGATTCAGTGCCAGACACTCGGCCTCCAACACACCGACCGTGACCTCAATGCCCGCCTCCTGCAATTTCCGAATGCCCCGACCCGCCACTTTGGCAAACGGATCCATACACCCGACTACGACACGGGGAATTCCCTTTTCCACAATCAAATCGGCACAAGGAGGCGTCTTTCCATAATGCGAGCAAGGCTCCAGACTTACGTATATCGTACTCTCTTTCAACAGTTCGGGATTACGCACAGAACGGACCGCGTTCACCTCGGCATGCGGTCCGCCGCAACGCACGTGGTATCCCTCGCCGATAATCTTCCCGTCGTGTACAATGACAGCCCCCACCATAGGATTCGGTGCTGCGCCATAAAACCCGTTGCGTGCCAGTTGTATGCAACGGGACATGTATTTTTCGTCTGTTGTCATATACCAATCCGATAAAAATGCCTATTTTTGTCCGACAAACCCATCACAGAGATGAACGCTTCTTTCAATTATATCTTCGACCGCCTCTGCATGTCCTACCCTGCCAGTGAGGCACGCGCCATAGCCCGCCTTGTATTGGAGACCCGTTTCGGCCTCACACCAATCGACATCTGCATGGGACGGGACCGGACTTTCTCCTTAGAAGAACGCCGGGACCTTGAAAATATTGTGAAACGCCTGTCGCAAAAAGAACCTGTACAATATGTTTTAGGACAAACGGATTTCTGCGGCCGTACTTTCTCCGTTGCCCCGGGTGTTCTTGTGCCGCGTCCCGAGACGGAAGAATTGACGGAGTGGATCATACGGGACGAAAAAGCATCCGGATTTTCATCGCCCGACATATTGGACATCGGGACGGGCAGCGGCTGCATAGCCATCACGCTGTCCCAAGAACTGCCGCAGGCACAAGTGTCCGCCATCGACATCAGCCCGCAAGCTCTTGCCATCGCCCGGAAGAATGCAGAGCGTTTAGGAGCCGCCGTGGATTTCCGGTGTCAGGACATTCTGGACTCTCCGTCCAAAGAGCAGGATTCCCCGCTTTGGGACATCATCGTCAGCAATCCCCCCTACATCTGCGAACATGAACGGGAGGACATGGAAGAGAATGTGCTGCGCTACGAACCTTCGCAAGCACTCTTTGTCCCGGATCATGACCCATTGCTTTTCTATCGGGCAATAGGGGAATATGCCGTAAAGACGTTGAAAGAGGGCGGACGGCTTTACGTGGAAATCAACAGGGCATACGGACGGGAAACCACCCGGCTGTTCCAAAGCCTCGGCTTACGAGACGTCACTTTGAAGAAAGATTTCTACGACAATGAACGAATGATACGATGCAGAAAATGAAAGAACTGACCACACAAGAAGCCTTCAACAAAGCTGCGGCCTGCTGTTCCGGCGCGGAATACTGTCTTTCCGACATCCAAAAGAAGCTAGACAAATGGGGACTCGGTGCAGCGCAACAGGAAGAAGTGCTCACACGCCTCCAAGCGGAAAAATTCATCGACGAAGCCCGGTTCTGCCGGTGTTTCGTACGGGACAAATTCAGATATAACCAATGGGGGCGCATCAAAATCATGCAAGCCCTCCGACTTAAAAACATTCCCGACACGTGTTGCCGGGAGGCGCTGGCCGAAATCGAAGAAGAGGAATACCTGTGTGTCCTCCGTAAGCTTCTGCAAAGCAAAGCCCGGAGCGTGAAGGCTGCTTCCGACTATGAGCACAACGGGAAACTCATTCGCTTCGGCCTCAGCCGCGGATTTGAAATGAATGCCATTACGCGTTGCCTGCATGTGGAAGAAGAGGATTTTACATAGTCTCTCGCCGTACCTACAAGCCCTTTTGGACTTTTTCTTCCCCCGGTATTGCCTTTGTTGCCGCAGGCGCATGTCGCAGGGTGAAGAGGTGCTCTGTGTACGATGTCAGGCCGACCTCCCACGTGTCCGGACCATCTCGTTTGAAGAAAACGACATCGCCCGCATATTTTGGGGACTGGTTCCCATCGAGAAAGGAATTTCTTTTTTCCATTACACCCCACACTCTCCTCACAGCCGCATTTTGTTCGAACTGAAATACCATAACCATCCCGAAGTCGGGAAAACCATGGGGCGCATGATGGCCGAGGAACTGAAAGCCACAAATTTTTTCAACGGGATAGACCTTATCGTACCCATTCCCTTGTCCCGGAAAAAGGAACGGCAACGGGGCTATAATCAAAGCGATTGGATAGCATGGGGCATATCCGAAGCCACCGGCATCCCCACCGATACGACAAGCGTGGTGCGTACCAAATCCAATCCGAGCCAAACCACCTTGGACCACCGGCAACGGCGTGAGAACGTCCGGGACATCTTTGCCGTCCGGCATCCTGGGAATTTGGAAGGCCGCCATATCTTGTTAGTGGACGACGTCATCACCACGGGAGCCACCATGCTGTCCTGTGCCGAGGCCATTGCCCGTGCCTGCCGCGTCCGCTTCAGCGTGCTCAGCCTCGCATGGGCAGGACATTCGTAAAAAGCAAGGAAGCCGCTCATTTCCTTAAAGAAAAACACCAAACCGTTTTCCTTATTCAGAGATAAATTGTAAATTTGCCACATCCTCACCTTGAAGCAATCTGACAAGCAGAAGCGGAGGGGTGGGATGACATATAGGAAAAGGCGTTTATCAGACGCTTTGTTCTTTTGACTCTTCAAAGTCTCGCAAACTTGAATCCCTGTCAAATGACAAAGCAACGATAGATGCCCATTGGGATATGTATTCATATAGTCCTCGTTGTATCCGTTCGTAAGCACGGATACAAAGGGATGGATTGTACACATATTCTGCGTGGGCTTCTGCGTTGCTCGTCCTTGACGGGGAGGCAATGCGAGACGCCTTGAAGAGTGGGACGAGCGACAGGTACAGCGACCCACGCTTTTTTGTATATGGCCGACGATTCCTTGATTAAATGCCGCTCCGGGGTTGCATAAGGCACAAAAAGTATAAATATGGAAAAACATTATCATGATGCCTTCTCCGGCGCACCCCCTCTCACATCCAATGGCACTCTCCATGTGCTATCCCGTGTCTTATTCCTTGTACTCTGTGGCCTTTGGGGAGTTACGGCAGCCCAAGCACAAGACGACAGCTATCGTTGGGTAGAACAAAACGGAGTGTATACCCTGACCGGCACAGCCCAAAAAGGCGAAATAGCCACCATTAAAGTCGGTTCGTTCTATGCCCCGGATGATCACGGAGATGCCACCGTATACTTTCATGCCAGTGGCATCGATACCCAAAAGGACAAGATTTCACTGTTCTATCCGATTAACCAAGATGGCACAGGCAGCGACACCCAACACGGAGGACGAATCCAGGAAGGTTGGAATAATGTGTATCTGACAGCCCAACATGTGGAAGGCACCACCGCCAATGTACAAATCAGCCATATTATCCTACCGACAAACACGACCCACCCCATCGAAGCCATGAGCAACATCTATGACATCAACGGTGACGGCAAGATGGAATTTTTAGGAACGGATTTCCGTTTCCATTCTTACCAATATCCGGGACTAATGCCTATGGAACAACACTCCATACCCGAAAACGGGAAACATGCCCGGCTGTGCAACCTGAACAACGATGCATTCCCGGACATCCGCTATTTGGAGGGCGGAATCATCGCCCTCTCCGAACAGGACGCTTCATGGCAAATTCCCGATAATGTCAGCGAGGCACCCTATCCCTGCGACTACAACAACGACGGGCGCATCGACCTGATGCACGACAACCGTAAAATATACCGCCAAGCTGCCGACGGCAGTTTCAGCCCCATCGAAATCATACCTATTTCATCAGAAGAAGACACATTGGTATATAACCGTTGGGAATCACAACCCTCCTCCTCAGGCATAGGCCTGGGCAACTTGGGCGGCGATGTGGGCGTAGCTATCGGAGGCTCCCCGTCAGCCCACGTCGCTACCTTCTCCAGTAACCGGGAATTCTATAGCATGGACTTCAACAAGGACGGACACGCAGACCTGATTGACGAATCCACCGGCACCTTATTGCTCAACCGGGGCAACAACCGTTTTCTTCTGGCACCACAAAACGGCAGGCTATACCCACGTGACTTGAACGGAGACTTTATCATGGACTACATCTGTTATGATGAAGAAACCCAGACGGTGGAAAGCATGGTGTTCCAAAAAGACGGGAGCATCAAAAGGCAAACGTTGATGAGCAACCTGGCCATGGACAAACGCATTCATTTCTATGACTTCAATGCCGACGGCTATGTGGACGTACTGTTGCCTTTCAGCCATTCGTCAGCCACGGGAGAATATTGCTACCTGGTAATGGCCATTAACGACGGAAAAGGAAATTTCACCATCAACGAAGACAATACCTTCCACCGCCAACTGTTTTTCATCGGATGCGCCGACGTAGACAACGACGGATGTTACGACATATTGGCCTTGGAAAAGAATGCGGACCGCAAAGTCTGGAATGGATGGGAATGCGACCTTTATTGGCTGAAAGGAAGCAAGGACATGCTTTTCAAAGAAATGCCGGGCGCATTGATACCCACCCAAATCGTGCAGTATGAATCTCCGGAAGAATTGAAGGGCGATGCCGAAGTTTACGCCGGCGATTTCGACAACGACGGTTTCTGCGACATCCTGGTCCATAGCATGTATTTTGAACGCACCACGGACAAGCTTCCTACTGCCTCAAACAGCTTCCTTTATTCTTTTAAGCAGGAAGCCACAGCCGCCAACCAATCCCCGGAGAAACCGGACATGCCGACCCTCGTGTCCGATGCAGCATCCGGAATGCTGCAAATCAACTGGCAACCGGGAAAGGATGACCTGACTCCAACCGCCGATCTGACCTACGCCCTGCGCATCGGTACCGCCCCGGGCAAAGGGGACATCTTTTATGCCTGCGCCGACGAACAGGGACACCGCCTGAACCTGATGCCGGGCAATATGGAGTACAACTTGGACAAGACGCTCAACGTGTCCGGCTGGCGAAAAGGAGATTATTACATCGCTGTGCAAACCATCGACGCCATGGGAAAAGGCAGCGCGTGGTCGGATGCCGCCGTCTACCGGCATGAAGTGGCGCATGCCCCGTTCTACATCGCAGACAAGGACATCACGACTGCCGACACGGCCATCATGGGTTATGACGGCCCGGCCGACCCCTCACTTCGTTATAACTGGGATTTGGACGGTGGCACCATCATCTCTTCCGAAGCTTCAGGAAGCATCCTAAAAGTCGTGTTCGACCAACCGGGACAAAAGCACATCACGCTGAGCGTGACCGACGCGGAAGGCAATACCAGCACTCCCCGCACGGAAGACCTGCATGTCAGTGCCGTCCGGTTCGACAAAAGGACGTTGTCCATGAACAACGGCTATATACAACAAATTGCCGACATCGACCTCGACGGGCAACCCGAACTGCTCGCCGAGGACGGTGTGTACCAACCCACGAAAGAACAGGATTTCGAAAAAGCACCGGGCATCTACAACACGAACCTGAACATCACCCTGAACTTTGCATGGGATTACAACCGGGACGGTTTGGTGGACTTCATCGGTGGCATGAACAGGGAAGACAGGGAGTTCAAAGACAACCTGATGCTCAACCAGGGCAACAGGCGTTTCTCCGTAACCCATGCCGTCGGCGATGCATTCGTGCCCAAAATAGGTTTTTACGTGACTTCCTATTATTGGGAATATCCCATCTATGATTTCAACAACGACGGCTTGCCCGACTACTATTGGAGGAACTCATCCGGATATACCGACCAAAACGATACCATCTATGAGAATACAGGCGACTGGCGCACGTTCGTGGCTCATCCTATCGACAACATAGGCTTTTTCCCGAGCGACAATTGGTCTGCCCATGAATTTGATGAGGATTTCGTATATACCGACATCAACGGCGACAACCTGATGGACATGGCCGGTTGGAGCAAGCAGTGGGACGAAAACAGCCGCCTTAGCAGCCACAAATTGGTGCTGTTCATTAACCAAGGCAACTTCAAGTTCCAAAGGATAGCAACCGACATCATCTTCGATTACCGCGAAACCCAAACCATTCCGACATTTGCCGACTTGAACAACGATGGTGTCAAAGACATCATCATAGATGAGGAATATAGTGATAATAACCGGTTCTATCACATTTACCTCAGCCGGAACGGACAGGTTGAGTATGAAAATCCCATAGTAGTGGAAGGCCCCGTGGGAGTAGCCAAAGACCTCATCTTCTACGATCTGGACAACAACGGATACCTTGATTTAGTCGGCACGAACTTGAACAGTTGGCTGTACAACTACGGAGGAGGAAAGTTTGAGTTGCAAACCACCGATGACGACAACAGTTCCTATATGCTATTTGGAAAAGATGCCAACGGAAAGCCCTTGTTCCTGAACAACGTCGGCGACGACATGAGCACGGCCAACAGCCGCATTTCCAATACGCCACCGCACGCTCCGCAAGGCTTGCGCGCCACGCAGGACGAAGACGGGTATCTCACCATATCCTGGAACGCTGCTGAAGACACCGAAACCCCGGCCTGCCAGATGCGTTATAACCTGAGCGTGAAAAAACAAGGGGCTTCCGGAGAAGGGGCATTCATCATTTCCCCGTTGAACGGGCTAAGCAACGAGGCCGCCCCTCTGCCCTCACCCTTGCAGGAACTGACGGGAACGCAAATCCGTATCCCCGTATCCGCACTACCGGTAGGCAAATATGAGATTCAGATCCAAAGCATAGACAGATGGTTCGCCACCTCGGATTTCACCACCCCCTTGGCGGTGGAAATCCTCCCTAAACCGTTATTGTCCTTGCCGCCACGCATCTGTCGCGACAAATCGGCCACTATACGGTATGTCGGCACGGAAGGCCGACAGATACAAGTGGACTTCGGAGCCGATGCCACCGTGCTGGACCACAGCGATGACCACACGTACGAAGTGGTGTGGAGCACAGCCGGACAAAAGACCCTTACCGTAACCGTGGACGGCATCAGCAGCGAAGTGTCCACCTATGTCAATCCACCGTTGGATGCCACATTCACCCTGCCCGGAATCACGTTGGCCCACACGAAAACCAACTTTGAAATATCGGACGACATCTTCATGGCCAACCGGAGCGTAAGTTTCACCGTCAAGTCACAAGACGACGATGACTTTTATACTCCCGGGCACTATGGCATCAGTTTTGAACGGAAGGAAAATACGAAAGAGGTACGGGCCACATTCACGCATACCGGACATTATACAGTGCGCATGACCGTGGAAGACGATGGTTGCGGAAACATCTACCAAGAACGTACCATCGATGTGCTCGAAGGAATGGAAGCCCCGCAGATCGCCTTGGTCACGGTAGACCCCACGACCGGGAAAAACCGGATCAACTGGAAGTTCAGGAACCTTCCGGATTACATTTCCACGGTCTGCATCTATAAAGAGGGCAGCCACTACAACCAATTCGACTTGATTGGCGAAGCACAACCGTCAGACGAGGGGTTCACCGACATGGCCTCCAACCCGGCCGTCACCACTTCGCGCTACCGTATCTGCCTGAACACCAGTTTCGGCATACCGACGGAAAGCGGTACGCCCCACCAAAGCGTCCACCTGACCATCAACAAAGGCATGAACGGCAGTTGGAACCTGATGTGGAATGCTTACTCCGGACGCGACATAGACCATTACCGCATCCTGAGAGGCACCTCGCCCGAAACGTTAACCGAAATAGCTACCGTTTCCGGCAGCACCCAGTCGTACACCGACCTCACAGCTCCAGAAGGCGTGGTTTACTATGCCATAGCGTATAGTGCTTATTACGAAGATGAATGGCAACCGATGAAGCGCAGTCTCGCCATGGCTTCTGCCCAATCGAACACAGCTAGCGCAGCGCAAGCCCAAAACTTGCGGTTGGCCGAAGAACTGGCCGTCACACATTTGGAAAAAGATGCCATATTGAACGAACAACAAGCCTGCCTGCACCTGTATGCCCACATCTACCCGGCGAACGCCTCGTGCAAGAACGTGAACTGGACGATTATACAGGGCGAAGAACTGGCCTATGTCACCCCACAAGGACTGTTGGTCGCCCACGGGACTCAGGCCGGGCAGATTATCGTACGCGCCACGACCATCGACGGCTCACAACTGCATCAGGACTTGACGGTGGAAAAAGCATCCTTCCCCGTTCCGGTCGAAAGCATCCGCATCTACCCCGAAGACGAACTCTATATCGACAATGCCACCGGAGTGCAACGCATAGAACTGGCGGCAAAGGTTTACCCGGAAGAGGCCACAAACCCGCAAGTCGTCTGGAACATTATCGAAGGCAGCGAATTCGCTTATATCGAAGAGGATGCTTCCGGGCACACGTACCTCCATGCCACCCAAAACGGCAAGGGCACGATTGAGGTAAAATCAGTGGCCTATCCCGGGATACGGGATACCCGTGCGTTCCACGCCGTGGGATTCCCCGGAAGCGACATCCGCTCTTCCCGCGAAAACACCATCCACATCTATCCGGCCATCGTGACCGAAAACCTTCATGCCTGCCACATGCCGGCCCACAGTGAGAAACAGATTTACGTCATCGGATTGGATGGACGGTGCAAACATGCGGAACAAACATGGGAAACGGACATCCGTATCCCATGCCACAGTTTCCCCTCGGGTGTTTACCTGTTAAAGGTTGTAACCAACGGACAAACCGTGACACGCAAGTTCATCAAGAAATGAAACCTTGCCCACTCATCTCCCTTGCCTCCCGCAGCCTCGCGCCCGGGACGGCAAGGGATTTTTGTATACCAGAAAAGCCCCGAATTTTCTGCGCCAAACGAAAAATCGTTCGGCTGAGAATGATTTTTCATTCTGCTGAGAACGATTTTGCGTGCTGCTGCAAGCGATTTTATGCCGTGTGCCACCTCCGCCACCCATACAACACCATACAATAAGATTGAACGAAAAAAGGGTTCACATCCTTCATACAAACTGTGGTTCAATCCATTACGGTGAACTTTCTTCCTCACAGCCTTCACCTGTCCTTCACGGAGATGCAAGCGTCTCCGTATGAGCGCCCAAAAGCCATAGAACGGTCTGAGCCAGACGTGAATCTATACATTGAAAAAAGTTCTCTTTCCCCCGAATAGTCTTCCCTCTTCACTATCTTTGCTATCGCGAAAATAGGATGCGGCTCGGCATAGCCAAACTTGAAAAACTTCGCTTTTCATTTGTCTCTGCGCTCACCTTTCACTATCTTTGCAGCACGAATTATAAACTTAGGACAGTTATGGAAACATTAGAGAAGATTTTCGCAGCTAAGTTGCTTAAGGTCAAAGCCATCAAACTTCAGCCGACCAATCCTTTCACATGGGCTTCCGGATGGAAATCCCCATTTTATTGCGACAATCGCAAAACATTGTCTTACCCGGAATTGCGCAATTTCGTAAAAATCGAGATAGGACGCCTCATTGCCGAGCGTTTCCCCGAAGCCGACGCTATCGCCGGCGTGGCCACAGGAGCCATCCCACAAGGCGCATTGGTAGCCGATTTGCTGAACCTTCCGTTCGTTTACGTACGCTCCAAACCCAAAGACCATGGTCTGGAAAACCTGATTGAAGGCGAACTTCGTCCGGGCATGAAGGTCGTTGTCGTAGAAGACCTGATTTCTACCGGCGGAAGCAGCCTGAAAGCCGTAGAAGCCATCCGCAACAACGGTTGCGAGGTGAGCGGCATGGTGGCAGCCTACACTTACGGGTTCGACGTGGCCGCCCAGGCTTTCAAAGCGGCTAACGTAAAACTGATTACCCTGACTAATTATGAAGCCGTAGTCGCAGAGGCCGTACGCATCGGCTATATCGACCCCAGCGACGTGGAAGTACTCAACGAATGGAGAAAAGACCCGGCCCATTGGAACGGTTAATCGTCTCATCAACAGGAAAACGGAAAAATGTCAAAACAACAATTTGAAAGCAACGTCAAGCCTATTCCCTACGCGCAGTCGTGCGTCTATGCCAAATTGGCCGACTTGAACAATCTGGCCGTCATCAAGGAACGGTTCAACGCCCCGTCGGTACGTGCCATGATGTCGGGCCAGGTGCCGGAAGACAAGTTGAACCAACTGAACGAACGTATCCAGGAAATGACATTCGACACGGACTCCGTGAGCTGTAACATTTCCCCGTTGGGAGAGGTTTCGTTGCGCATCATTGAGCGTGAGGAACCGAAATGTATCAAATTTGAAACGGTCAATTCCCCCATCCATCTCAACCTGTGGATTCAACTGTTGCCCACTTCCGAAACGGCATGCAAGATGAAACTGACGGTAGGAGCCGACCTCAACCCGTTCATCAAAGGTATGGTGGCCAAACCGCTGAAAGAGGGTGTAGAGAAACTGGCGGACATGTTGGCCATGATTCCATACGGAGCTTAATCACACAAAGACAATATGGCAAGCAAACTTTGGGAAAAAAATACGGAAGTCAATCAAGAAATAGAAAAGTTCACGGTCGGCCGCGACCGTGAACTTGATTTGTATCTGGCCCGGTACGACGTATTGGGTTCCATGGCGCACATCACCATGCTGGAATCCATCGGACTGCTCGGCAAGGACGAGCAGCCGGTGCTGTTGGAAGAACTGCGCCGCATCCATGCCGACATCGAAGCCGGACGCTTCATCATCGAAGAAGGCGTGGAAGACGTGCACTCGCAAGTGGAACTGCTCCTCACCCGTAAACTGGGCGACGTGGGGAAAAAGATTCATAGCGGCCGGTCGCGCAACGACCAGGTCTTGGTGGACCTGAAACTGTTCACCCGCGCGCAACTTCAGGACATCGCAGAAGAAGTCAGAGTGCTGTTCGAAGAACTGCAAGCCCAAAGCGAACGCTACAAAGGGGTGCTCATGCCGGGATACACCCACCTTCAGGTGGCCATGCCTTCCAGTTTCGGACTATGGTTCGGGGCCTACGCGGAAAGTCTGGTGGACGACCTGCTTTTCCTTCAGGCCGCCTACAAGATGACCAACCGCAACCCGCTCGGTTCTGCCGCCGGTTACGGTTCATCATTCCCCCTCAACCGTACGCTGACCACCGAACTCCTCGGATTCGATTCGATGAACTACAACGTGGTCTACGCCCAGATGGGACGCGGAAAGATGGAACGCAACGTGGCCTTCGCCCTTGCGGGCATCGCCGGGACGCTGAGCAAACTGGCTTTCGATGCCTGCCTGTTCAACTCACAAAACTTCGGTTTCGTCAAGCTGCCGGACAACTGCACCACGGGGTCGAGCATCATGCCGCACAAGAAGAACCCGGACGTATTCGAACTGACGCGTGCCAAATGCAATAAAATCCAGGCACTGCCCCAACAGATTATACTCATTATGAACAATCTGCCGTGCGGCTACTTCCGCGACCTGCAAATCATCAAGGAAGTCTTCCTGCCCGCTTTCGAAGAACTGAAGGACTGCCTGCGCATGGCGGCCTACATTATTAATAAGATACAAGTGAACGAGCATATCCTTGACGACCCGAAATACGACAACATGTTCAGCGTGGAAGAAGTGAACCGGTTGGCCACGGGCGGCATGCCGTTCCGCGATGCTTACAAGAAAGTGGGACTGGACATCGAAGCCGGAAAATTTACCCCCGACAAACGCGTGCACCATACCCACGAAGGAAGTATCGGCAACTTATGCAACGACAAGATACATGAGCTGATGGAACAAGTGTGGAGCGGTTTTAACTTCGCCCGCACCCGTGAAGCGGAAAACCGTCTGCTCGGAAGATAAGAAACACCACAATAAAAGGCAAAAAACTCCGTTTCTTTGATATGAAAAGAATACGGAGTTTTTTTATCTTCACGGCATTGCTATGCCTCACGGCCTGCAAGGAGGACGTACAAAACACCTACTCCAACTATCCGGCCTATTTCGTGTACAAAAACGTCAATACTGTACCGCAACTCAACGCGGCCTTGAACAGTTTGGGAGTTTATACGACCATCCGCCGCGACCGCGACCGTTTCCTGTTCACAGACGAAAGCGGACACACCACTCCGGTCAATGCCACTGCCATTGCCGGTAACTCTTCCATTCAAATGGGTATCGCCGGTTTTATTGTCGGCCTGCCCAACATCCCCGAACTGGGTAGCACGACTTCCCTGCCCGTCTGCTACGATTTGGCCTGCCCCAACTGTTATTCTGCCTACAATATATCCCGCGCCCTGCAACTGAAAGAAGGCGGCTATGCCGCATGCGTATCCTGCGGTCGGACTTACAACCTGAACAATCAGGGACAAATCAGTATCGGTGAAGAAGGGGTAAGCCTGTTCCGTTATCGCATCACGTATTCCGGTAACACGATGGTCATCAACAACCGATAAAAAATAAAAGAAAAATTTGGTGTAAACCCCGAAATACGCTATCTTTGCAGCCGTAATACACAAGTCCCCTGCGGAAATAGCTCAGTTGGTAGAGCACGACCTTGCCAAGGTCGGGGTCGCGAGTTCGAGTCTCGTTTTCCGCTCCAAGGTTGCTCGAATGGTGGAATCGGTAGACACGAGGGACTTAAAATCCCTTGGCCATTACGGCTGTGCGGGTTCAAGTCCCGCTTCGAGTACGAAAAAAATCGCAATCATCCGGCAAAGGAATGGTTGCGATTTTTATTTTATACGATAAATAGTAACAAGTCGTTCAAAACAAAAAATGAGAACTATACTTCTGATATGCTTTAGTCTGTTAGGTACTTTACCTACTGTTTACGGCCAAAGCTCCATAGAAAAAGACCGTGATGCGTTCCGTCGCGAAGCCGACCGGTTCTTGTCAGCCATGCCCGACGGGTTACAGGAACAACAGACCCAAGCCATACTGCAAGCCATACAAGGCGACACCGTACCCCTCACTCGCATCCGGGCATCACGTAATATTCCTACACCTTTACCAACCGACGTAAATGCCATCTATATCACTCCGGCTCTGCGTCTGTACACTCCCGTAAAAAAGAATCAAAGTCCTCTGCCTCTCCTCATTTACCTGCATGGAGGAGGATGGACATTCGGAAGCATTAACAGTTGCGCCCGGTTTTGCCAGACATTAGCCGCCACGGGCAATGTAATCGTGTTGGCAGTAGACTATCGTCTGGCTCCCGAACATCCGTTTCCGGACGGACTGGAGGACTGTATACGTGCCGTAAAATTGGCTCGCAAAAAAGCTTTGGAATGGGGCAGCTCACCGGAACTCATTTCCGTCGGAGGAGACAGTTCGGGAGGCAACTTAGCTTTGTCCGTCTGTCTGCATAACCTGCAAAACGGGATGCCGCCTCTTCGCTCTCTCCTGCTTTTCTACCCAGTGGTATCTGCTTGGAACGACGCATCGCCTTCTTGGAAAACTTATCAAAAGGGAGCAGCATTAGACGGTTCGTTGATGGAGGCCTTCAATCAAGCCTACACACGCGGTCAAGCCAAACATCCTTTCATATCTCCCTCCCTTTGCCCGGACAGCCTGCTCTCACGTCTGCCCCGACTGCTTCTCGTGGCTGCCGAACGCGACATCTTATGCGACCAAGGGAAAGAATTCACCGACCACGTGAAACGCCTCGGCGTGACAGCGCACCGTGAAGTATTGCCAGGCACCGTCCATCTGTTCATCACCGTACCGGGACAGGATACGGCTTTCCGACATGCCGTGTCTTTGGCTGAAGATTTCCTTCGGCCTTGACGGATTCCCGTTTAAAGATATTTAGTAAATATACTTATTATAAGTTATTCCTGCGTAACGGAATGACTTATATCCGAACAATACACCCGATACACAACAAAATATACCGATATTTAAGTATTGACGAACATTCTCGAATGGGATAATTTTGTAACCTCAAAAATTAAACGTCATGTTACAAGGAAAAAATCCCATTCTCGGCATCATCCTACTCTTTTTCTTCTCTCTCCCGTCTTTTGCTCAAAATGCTTCAAATATATTGGAAGGAACCGTGCGCGACATAAAGGGAAAACCTATAGAGTTAGCTACGGTAAGCCTGAACAACGTCATAGGTTCCCATACCGACCGGAACGGACACTATAAGCTGACCCGACTGAAAGAAGGTACCTACCAGTACCGTGTTTCCTTTGTAGGTTATGAAACGGTGACGGGCACGGTGCATATCCAATCCTCAAAAACAAGACTGGATGTCACGCTCAAAGAGCTGAGCCTCAACCTTAAGAATGTAACAGTGACGGCACGGCAAGAACAAATGGGCTCTAAATCGCTTATCGGAGAGGACGCCATACGCCACGTACAACCCAAAAGCCTGAACGATTTGTTGCAGCTCGTACCGGGCAACCTGATTGAAAATCCGAATTTGAACAATCTGGGGCAGGCACACATACGCGAAATAGAAGATGACGACAACAATGCCTTAGGCACCTTGGTGGTAGTAGACGGCACCCCTTTAAGCAACGAATCGAACCTGCAAGTGGTATCGCCCAGCAAATTCGGCGCCAATTCCGGCATGCAAAGCGACGGGATGAGCGAACAGACGACAGCCGGAAGAGGCGTAGACCTACGCACCGTCAGTGCCGGAAATATAGAATCGATGGAGGTGATACGCGGTATCCCCTCTGTGGAATACGGTAATCTGACGTCGGGCGTAGTGGTAGTCAAAACCAAAGCGGGACACACGCCTTGGGAAGCCAAGTTCCAAACGGACCCAAACTCCAAACAAGTCTTCGCCGGCAAGGGATTCAACCTCAAAAGGGGCGGAGCTGCAAACTTCAGCGTAGACTGGTCGCAGTCGTGGGCCGATACGCGCAAGCACTACATGGGATACGACCGCATCACGGCCTCAGCCGGATACTCCGCCCAATTCGGGCCGCTTTCCCTTAACGTAAAAGGAGCCTTTTACTCTAACGTGAACAACCGTAAAGACGATCCCCAGTTCGAGGAACAACAAATACATTACAAAAACACCAACGTGGGCGGACGGCTTTCCGTGAGTGGGCGTTACAAGCCTGCCGGAGGCTTTCTCTCTTCGCTGGACTATAATCTCTCAGCTCAAATGTCACGCACGGTAGACAGCCACGACAATTGGGTGAACAATCCCGACGGACTGGTCACGACAGCCCGCGAACCGGGTGTACACGTAGCTCAGATACGTAATGTGGGCTACACATCGGCTTACCGCATCGAGGGCATCCCCGTCAACCTGTATGCCCAAGCTGTGGCAAACAAATACTTGCAAATCTCGGAAAACGACTATGCCAACCTGAAACTCGGCGCAGAATACACTTACGATGCCAACCGGGGTGAAGGATTCACTTACGACGAAAATAACCCGCCGCAGGCTCAAGGGGCACAGACTCTCCGTCCACGGAGCTACAAGGACATACCTGCCCAAAGCACCTTGTCGGGTTTTGCCAGCAGCCGTCTGCGTAAGGGGTTGGGTTCCATGGGGCTTATGCTGGAAGCCGGAGTACGCGTCAGCAACATGTTTGTAGACCGGAAACAAAGCGGAGGTATCAGCCACTTCCTCGTAGCCGAGCCTCGTGTCAACGCCACGCTAAACCTGTTGGACAGCCGGAACAATCCTGTTTTCGACTTGCTGGCCCTGACCGGAGGTTTCGGCATCTCCAACAAGATGCCCACACTGATGTACCTCTATCCCGACTATGCCTATTTCGACAATGCCAGCCTGTCTAAATACGGGACGGAAACAAAGGACCGTTTGGGATTGATCACGACGGACGTAGTAAAGAATACGGCTAACCCCGACCTGCGTCCGGCACGCTCCACGAAATGGGAAGCGGGCCTGTCTTTCCGCATCAACAGGATAAAGGGTTTTGCCACATTCTTCCATGAATCCCACCGGCACGAACTGGGCTTTACGTCACAACTCATCTGGCAAAACTATGACAAGTACACCGTGCCGGCCACGGCAACCGACCCCGTATTCGATGCCGCAAGCGGCGACGTGACTTACCGCGTGGATGGGACGGAGCATACAGCCCTGCGGACGAAGACCACCGAGATGTATACCTGGAGCCGGGCAGCCAACGGTACGACCACGCACAAGCATGGCATCGAGTACGGGTTGGACTTCGGTGAAATCAAGCCCTTGCACACCTCGCTGAACATCAGCGGGGCATGGTTCCATATCAAGCGCAAAAATGAGAACATGCCCCTGAACTATATCAATTCTTCGTTCGACTACGTAGGCGTGCTCCCTTCGGGCGGAGGGAACCTGCGAGACCGGTTCAATTCCACGTTCCGGCTCATCACCCACATCCCGGCCATCAAAATGGTATTCACCACATCGGTACAGGTCGTATGGTACGAAAGCACCCAAACCATCTACGAAAACGAGAACGGAAACAGCCGCTACTATCTCAAGTCTTACGAAGACAAGGATTACCTGGTAGTCGACCCCGTGGGATACTACGACAAGCAGGGCCGTTACACGGCATGGAGCCCGGCCGATGCCGACGACGCGGACAAGTCGCGCATCATGTACCGCACACAACCTTACTTGTACGAAAAGGATGTCATCAAGCCATGGGCATTGCTGAGCTTCCGTTTTACCAAAGAAATAGGCCGTGTGGCCGAACTGTCCGTCATCGCCAACAACTTCACCAATACTAAGAAGTGGCACACCAACCCGCACAGCTTGGCCAAAACGCAACTATACCCGGACATGTACTTCGGAGCGGAACTGAAGCTGAAACTTTGAGAGCACACCTATATATAAACATTTAACAAACAGAAAACATGAGAAAGAAGTTTCTTAAAAGTGGTGTCATAGCCATGATGGCCGTATGCGGCCTCTCCTTCGTGTCTTGTAGCGAAGATAACGACGAGGGTATGAAGAGTTACAAACTGACGGTCAGCTATTCCCTTCCATCGGACGTGGAAGCGTCTAACGTGGAAGAGCTTAAGCTCATTTTGGGTTCGACTACTAAAAACGACACGTTGTCCTTGGACGCTAACCCGAAAGAGATAGAACTTCCGCAGGGACAGTACAAAGTGACGGTCACCGGCAAGGTGGCCGATGAAGCCAAGGCTTCCCTCAGCGGCAGCACGTCAGTGGACCTTTATGCCCATACTCCGGTTACGGTCAACCTACAAAAAATCATGCAATCGACCCTGATATTCAAAACCATCCACAACGCAGGAAGCAAACAGTATTACATGCACGAGAGCTATTTTGAGATTGTCAACAACTCGGACGAAGTGCAATACTTGGACAACCT
Organism: Paraprevotella sp.; assembly: GCF_986071375.1. Classification (NCBI taxonomy): domain Bacteria; kingdom Pseudomonadati; phylum Bacteroidota; class Bacteroidia; order Bacteroidales; family Prevotellaceae; genus Paraprevotella; species Paraprevotella sp. Next base: position 28,815 of record NZ_CFQRNQ010000003.1, read on the forward strand.
GATCCTGACTGCACCTGCCGGGAACCAACAAACGGCAAATGCATGGCAAGCCAATGGCTACGAAGACCTTTACGCCTGCGGACAGGGTTCCGTGGTGGCATTCCCCGGAAACGGGCACGACTATCCCCTCCAACCGGGTGAGAGTGTCCTGATTGCCAACGATGCCACAAACCACAAACTGGCATACGGCGAAGATGCGTCGCAAGCGGCAGACTACGCCAACTGCCCGGACCTGAGCAACGCCGATTGGGAAATCTATTTGGACTACAACGCCAACGATGTGGACTATGCAGCTCCCAACTTGAAAACCATCTTCTACAACAACAAATACATGTTTGCTTTCGGACTGGGAACCTCAGGACGTTCCTATGTGTTGGCAAAATTGCCGGAAGGCATGACACCGGAGGCTTACGCGGCATTGGAGTCGAGCGTGATGTACGAACCGGGAACCTCATCCACTACTATGACCTATCTGGTCATCCCCAGCAAATATGTGCTCGACGCAGTAGACATCTACGATGCGGACAGCGAAACCCATTACCCCACATTCTTGCCGCAAGATGATGCTACCGGCGTGAAAGGCAACCCTATGTATTCGGCCAAATGTATCCGCCGCAAGGTCGTCGAAATGAAGAACGGGCGACCCGTCTACAAAGATACCAACGATTCTGCCGCCGATTTCTTGCGCGACCAACCGTTGACTCCGGGAGAAACTCCTACAAGTGTTGATGAATAATTATGAAAACTGACAGGGACGGGAGCAAATCCCATCCCTGTTTTAATCCGAAAAGAAAATGAAACGTTACTTCCTGTTACTGTCGTTGAGTTTGGGTCCTCTCGTCCCGATGCACGCGCAATCTTTAGAAGAGTACCGAAGCGAATGGAATGAAAGTTCGGCTAATGTGTCGGACAATATCCGGTATACTAGCCTGAACCCCTCGCGCATCTCTTCTAATTCCTACAAAAACAAGGGTGTGGCCAAACTGGACTATACGATTGGACGTGGAAGTTACCGGGCGGTGGATGAAGGCAGACAGTCGGATAATCTCAAGTTTTATATGGGTGGAATTAAAAACCTGGGCAAGGTAGACGTGTCGGGCTTCATCAGTTACCGTAATTTACAAGAGAAAGACAAGAAGTGGAACTCCACCCTTTTCCTCAACCCCGATAACCCATTTGTGCTTTGCGATTCAGTGGCAAGCGACGCTACCACGGAATCTTTTGAAATGGGCATGACGGCCTCTTATGCATGGAATGAATCCTGGAAAGGGGGAATCTCTATCGGATTGACATTAGGAAGCCTGTCCGACCAGACAGACCCTCGCCCCAAAACCAATACCACCGTCCTGCCTATTTACGTAGGAGCGGAACACCGGTTGAACTCCCAATGGGCACTAGGTGCTACGGCCGGCATTTCCTTTTATAATTCGGACATCGCCTATACGTTGGTCAACACACTCAACAGCCACCGTTTTTTCCTGATGAAAGGTATGGGGGACTATTACCGTATCTCGTCGGGTGACGTATCAGGCTACCAACGTGCCTATAAGGGACTGAATTATACCGGTGCCTTGCAACTTGTATGGGAACCGGAACACAAAAAATACGGGAATTTCACGGAAGTCCGTTATACGCATGTTTCGGAAGAAGCTACAGACGGAGGTTCTTCCTATAAATTTTACGGAGGAGACTACACTTCGGATGAATGGATGCTACAGAACCGTTTCCTCCTCTCCCCTCACCGTCTGACACATCACCATCTGGTATTGACGGCTTCCTACCATTCCGGAAAAGGTATATGGCGGGACCAGAAAATGATGACAGACACCGAACACGGGAACCTGGTATATTACGAGACGCTCAGCAAATATAAAATTCAGGATGACCAGCGAATGACCGCCGGACTGGAATATCGCTTCGAACGATTGAAAGACGACAAGCAGGATTTCTTCGTAGACGCTTTGGCCGCATTCACGTCATCTGCCTATAATCACCAGTTGTCCACCGGAAAAGCCAAACAAACATCCACCTTACTAACCACACAACTTTCTGCAGGCAAGTTCCTGAAAATCAAATCTGCAGGTTTGGACTTGTCTGTCCATGGCGGTTACCGTATACCGTTGAACCGCACTTACGGAAATGGAAACACCAGAACGGCCGATGAAGACATTTCTGCCGTATACACCCGTCCACAATTCGAGTATGCCACTTCCGGACACGCCTTGATAGGGGCTTTGGCACAAGTAGCCATCCCCCTTCCTAAGAAAATAACTTTAGGCATTTATATATCCACGGATTTCAAGTTCTATAGGGACAAGAACGAATATGATGATACTTTCGACGGTACGAACCGTTCGCTTTCTACCGCAGGAGTATATTTGCAATTTTAAGGATTAGTTTTATGAGAAAAAGAAACATCTACTCTATTATCAGCCTGTGGTGCGTGCTATTCTTTTGCCCTACACTGCACGCCGAACGAAAAGGCTTTGCCGTCGTCATCGACTCCATCAGCTACCAACAGGCTCAACACGAACTGGCTGAATACATCCGGGCATTGGAATCCAAACAACATTTCAAAGTCTATACCGTAATCGACCGGTGGGGAATACCGGATTCTATCCGTGCTACTCTCAAAGGTCTGCACGCCCGGCCTCACGAAGCCATCATAGGCACCGTTTTTATCGGTGACATCCCCATTCCTATGATTCGCGACGCACAGCATCTTTGCAGTGCGTTCAAGATGAGCCAGAAAATGCCTTGGCAAGAATCCTCTGTCCCGTCAGACCGTTATTATGACGACTTCTCGTTGCAATTCGACTTTCTGAAACGCGACAGTATAGCCCCATATTATTACTATTCATTATCGGCACGGGGAAGTCAGCAAGTACACCCCGATTTGTTTTCCGGACGCATCCGTCCCACCGACGGCGATATACCCGGTTCACGTTACACCAAGCTCAAAGCTTACTTGCAGAAAGCAACGGAAGCAAAATTGCATCCCGAACGTATGATGTCCGTCTTTGTCTATACAGGCAGCGGCAGCCTGTCAGAATCCAAAACGGCCCATATCGACGAAATGGCTTCCATGCATGCCCACTTCCCTTCGCTCGCACACCGTCCCAATGCCTACCGCTACATGGACTATTCCGACGAAAAACTCATCAAACAAAAATTGATGAACGCGCTCATGTCGCCGGACCTGAGCGTGGCTTTCATGCACCATCATGGCGATTACGACACACAGTACCTCAGTGCTTGGCCCCAACCCTCAACTGCGGAAGAAGCACGCGAGTACTTGCTGCATTGTTACCGCGCCTCCCTGAGCCGTGCCCGGCATTTCGGATATGATACGGACAGTATCAGACGAAACTTACAAAGCCGGGACCAGTTACCCGACGCTTGGATGGCAGAGTTGGATGACAGCACTTTGGCAAAGGACGACTCTTTGGAAAGCGCCATGACCCACATTGTGTTGTCTGATTTCGCCCGCTACGCTTTCCGGCCGAATTGCAGAGTAGCCTTCTGGGACGCCTGTTACAACGGTTCCTGGCATCGTGAGAGCTGCATTGCCAACGAATACATATTCCAACCGGGAAAGACAATCTGCGGACTGGGAGGCTCTGTCAACGTACTTCAGGACAAGTGGCCGGACCGCTTTGCCGGCCTGTTGGAACAGGGTGTTATGATCGGATTCCTGAACCAACTCAATCCCGATTTGGAAATGCACGTGGTAGGCGACCCCACTTTTGCATTCCTTCCGGAACAAGATCACTCTCTTAATGACCTCATCAGTTCCGGCAAGCCGAAAGATTGGAAAAGGTTGCTCCGCCACAGTCCCCATCCGGATATACAGGCATTGGCCTTGCACCAGTTGCAAGAAAGCAAGGAACCCTCCGACCAACACCTGTTGGAATATCTGAAAACGTCACCCTACGAAAGTGTCCGCCTGGAAGCGTTCTTGCTCCTCCAACAACAGCATTCCGACGACTTTGTCTCTGCCATTGAAAACGCAGCAGACGACAATTTCGAATTGCTGCAGCGTTTTGCAGTCAATGCGCTTATCAAAAACGGTGATCCTCGTCTGGCAAATACGTTGGCCGGGAAACTCTGCGACGTAAATACATCGGCGCGAGTGGCATTCAATGCCCTACAAGGCGCACAGTTCTTTTCCCGACAGAATCTGCTCCCCGCTGTAGAGGACAGACTCCGGCAAGTGGCTCCCTACGTGGTCCAACCCGAAACCTATGCCAAAGGCGTATTGAAAAACGCCGAAAACTATGCCGGAAGATGGGACGAAGAGATTGAAAAGCTGTGTAAAGGAGAAATGTCGCACAAACGTGCTTTGACACAAATCAACTTCATGCGAATCTATTGCCCGCCTTACCTCTTGCCCCAAGTAGCCGGTTATGCCGCTACGCTAAAAGACGACGAACTGCTGTTGCCTTTGCTCGAGGCTTTGGGATGGCACCGCCAGGCCTATACTTCGGCGCAGGTACTCCCCGTAGTGGAAAAACTCATGAAAGACCATTCCCACTCGGAACAAGTGCGCCAAGAAGCTCTGAAAACCTACAAACGATTAAAATAACCCTCATAGAACAAGGAACATCATGAAAAAATTATTATTATCCGTCCTTACTTGCCTGGCTTTTACGGTTCAAACTGCGGCACGTAACGGATTTGCCATCGTCATAGACTCGGTAAGTTATCAGGAAGCACGGCCTGAAGTGGACGCTTATGCCCGCGCCATAGAACGCCTGCATGGCCTTAAAGTGTACACGGTCATCGACCGGTGGCAGGTGCCCGACTCCATCCGTGCCACCCTGAAACATTTGCACGAACAGAAATCCGATCCTATCGTAGGGACTGTTTTCGTGGGCGACATCCCCATCGTCATGGTTCGCGACGCACAGCACCTGACCAGTGCCTTCAAGATGAACCAAAAAAGTGACCGCCGCGAGTCGTCTGTCCCTTCAGACCGGTTCTACGACGACTTCGGCCTGCAATTCAAGTTTCAGGGGAAGGATGAGGAGAAACCCTATTTTTATTATTCCCTCACTCCCCAAAGCAGCCAGAAAGTCTATCCGGACTTGTACAGCGGACGTATCCGGCCTACCGACACGCCCGAAAGCTCCCGCTACCAGAAGCTCAGGGAATATCTGGCCAAGGCTGTAAGGGAGAAAGAAAGACAACGGGCACTCGGACAACTGTTCTTCTTCAGCGGCCACGGGTATATCTCCGAATCCAAAACCGCCCGCATGGACGAGAAAGCGGCTTATTTCGAACATTTCCCCTCACTGGCCGGACGCACCAACCGCATCAGCTATATGGACCACACCGACCACAATCCGGTAAAAGAACATCTGATGAACGAAATGATGCGTACCGACCTGGACTTGGCCATCTTGCACCACCACGGATATTTCGACACGGAATACCTGAACGGTACGGCTCCCATCCGCACGGTGCGCGAGGCTAAGGAGTTTATCATCCGCAACGTGAGGATGCACGTGGAGGAGGCCCGCGAAAGAGGACGTAATTACGACTCCTTGCGCGTGGTACTGGAGAAACGTTTCGACCTGCCGTCCACCTGGCTCGGCGACAACCCGCTAGCCGACAGCCTGCGCATCGCCGACTCTACCCTCGTAGCTAACGAAGACCTGCATCTGGAGGATTTCAAGATATTCGGCTACCGCCCCAATGTACCCGTCGTAATGATTGATGCCTGTTTCTGCGGCTCCTTCCACCAGGATGACTGCATAGCGAACGAATACATCTTCCAGCCGGGCTCTACGGTGGCTGTCATAGCCAATACGGTCAATGCCTTGCAAGACAAATGGTACGACCGTTTCATCGGACTGACAGCCCAAGGCGGTTGCGTAGGAGACGTTGTACGCTTTTCCAATCTCCTGGAGTCCCATGTCATCGGTGATCCCACATTCCGCTTTGCCCCCGTGCCCGGAAGTGTGGATGTGGACGGCCTGCTGTTGCAAAATAAGGCTTCTTCTTGGAAAAGGCTGTTGAAAAGCCCTTTGCCGGACGTGCAGTCATTGGCCATCGAACAGTTGAGAAGAGCCGGTGCGCTCTCGTCAGCCGACCTGCTCCGCATCTATCGTGAATCCCCTTACGGCGTAGTCCGCTTAGAAGCGCTGATGGCCCTCTCTGCCACCCCCGACGACCATTTCATCACAGCCGTGACGGAAGCCTCGCAGGATGCCTACGAACTGGTACAGCGCCAAGCGATACGCTTCATCGCCAAAAACGGCGACCGACGCCTTATTCCGGCCCTCATCCGGCTGTCTATCGCCAATAACACCAGCGACCGTTGCAACTTTAATGTCATGACGGCTCTCGCCTGCTTCCCCAAAGAAGACCTACTCGCCGAATTCGACCGGCAGTTCGATGCGCCATCCGTACAATACCTCGACAAACAAAACCTGCGCGGTAAAATCAGAAATACCATAGCCCACAGTGCCGACCGGCTGACCACCGACATCGACAAGGCGATGAAAGGCGAAGCCTCAAAAAAAGAACGGACCTTCACCATCCGCGCCCTGCGCAACACCTTGCCGCACCACAAAGTTCCGGAGTTGTTGGCTTACCTGCAGGCCTGCGGAGACGGGGACACTCAAATCCTGCTGCTCGAAGCCTTAGGATGGCACACCGTTTCCTGCCATGCCACCGACATCGCGGCGACAGCCTTGAAAATGAGCGAAGACGCATCGCTCCCCGATGCCGTCCGACAGGAAGCCCTGAAAACTTACCGCCGCATCCATGAAAAGTAAGCCCGTACTGCTCTTATGCATAACCTTGCACCTATGCGCCCAAGGCGCATGGGCGCAAATCCCCATCGGAAGCGACATGCGCCTGCCGCGCACACCTTTCCGCCTGCAAAGCCGGGCAGAAATACAGTTACCGCCTGCGGTGGACAATTCCACACGGAAATTCTTTCCGCCCATATTGGACCAGAAGGGCGGTTCCTGCGCCCAGGCTTCCGGCATCGGTTACATGTTCACTTACGAGGTCAACCGCCTGCTCGACCGCGACGCACATGCTTCTGCCGACCATCGTTTCAGCTATCAGTTTTCGTGGAACCTGCTCAACGACGGACAGGACCAGGGCGACTTTGTAGACCAGGGCCTCTACCTGTCTGAGCGTTACGGCATCATGACCGAACAGGACTACGGCACCTCTGGCACCTACCAATTCAAATGGGCCACGGGATATGACAAATACTACAAGGCCCAACAATACCGCACGCAGGAGGTACTGACGTTTGCCGACAGCATCCCCCTGATGAAACGTTGGCTCTACGATGCCGGCGACGGCAGCGCGGCGGGCGGTGTGCTCACCTTCTCGGCCATGAGCAGCGGATGGGAGATCGACGACGACTACCAAGGTCCCTCGCTCACCGGCTACCGCTCCTTGCTCAAAGGCCTTGCCACAGACGGGGCACACGCCCTCACCATAGCCGGATACGACGACACGGTCGTCTACACCGACGCACAGGGGACACCGCATACGGGAGCCTTCATCGTGGTCAACTCCTGGGGTACCCATAGCCACGACTGCGGACGCTTCTATCTCCCCTACGACTTTTTCCGTGACGCCAACGTGCCCGAACAGCAACTGGGCAGCACGGTGGAAGCCATCCGCATGCGCATCCACCGCCCACTCGTAGTCTTCCGCCTCGCGCTCGACTTCTCTTCACGCAACGACCTCTCTTTCGGTCTGGCCACGGAAAGCGACGTAGACGAACGGGGCATCATCGGCTACCACACCTGCCGGGCTTTCTACAACCAAGGGGGAGACTACCCCATGCAGGGGCAATACATGCCCGGAAACATCGAAATAGCCCTGGACCTGACCGAATACATGACGGAAGAAGGGCGCGGCGGAGAAACATTCTACCTCAATATCCTGCGTGGTTTCAGGGGCAAGGTGAAGGGCACGGGGCGCGTCACGGCCCTCTCCATCGTGGACTACCGTGGGACGCAGCCCGTGGAATACCCCTACCGTGGCACCCTACCAGTGGAGCTGCGCGACGGCAGCAATCCTTTCAGCATCCGGGCCGCAGAAGACGCTCCCGTCTCTGCCTCGGCCTTCCGTTACACCGACGAGGCAGGCAACGTGACCGACCGTACCTTCCTCCTGCGCACAGCCGAAGGCCGGCAGGCCAAGATACGCTTCGCCAACCCCGACACCGGCAGCCAGACCATCACCCTGCGCTACCGGACGACGGAATAACCGGAATAACTTAAAAAGACAGAACGATGAAAAAACAACTCGCACGATTGATATTCTTCTCCTTTCTTGCGGCAGCCTGTTCCGCCGAGCAACCTCTTACCACCGGCGCAAGTACGGCAGACCACACGGTCGTCATCCCCAATGTCAAGGGGCAGTGGACTTACTTCTCTCTCAAGACGCATACCGTGGTAGGCACTTGTGCCGTGACCGACACCCTCGCCCAACAGACCTACGCAGCCCGCACAGACTGGGACATCGCCATTGCCGACGGGCGTATACGCACCAACAGCGGCACATCGGGAATCGGAGACGGAGGCATAGCCCTCTCGCCCTACGGCTATGAACAGACTGACCCGGCCATGACTGTCAAAATTCAAACCGATTCCATACGGTAGAGGAATGGTGGAAAGAATGACACTCTAAACCACTTGAAACCAACAGGTTGAGAATGGATAAAATTTGTGCGCCAAACGAAAAATCATTCTCCTGAGATTGATTTTTCATTCTCAGCCGAATGATTTTTCGTTTGCAGCAGATTGCAGAACCGACATCCTCAGCCGTCCATTTCTGTCAGGATTTATACATTTCAAACCAAAAGCAGACACGCATCATGCCCCAAGCATGGCTCCGGAACCATCCCACTATCTTCGATGCTTCCCAAAACAATCAGGCCGCGCCCTTCACGAGCACGGCCTGACTGTTTTTATCAAATACTTGTTTAATCCTTACACCATCAATGCGGCCACCAAAGCCAAGATGGCATAGAATTCCGGAAGGGCTGCATAAATCATCGTATTGGTCTGCACGTCGTGTCCCTGGGCAATGCCCACGATACCGTTCGCACAAATCTGCCCCTGACGGATACCGGAAATCATACATACCAGACCGACTCCCAAACCGATGCCTAACATCAACGGTCCCTCCGTCGTGAAATCACGCCCCATGGACATCAGGAAAGCCACAAAACCATACAACCCCTGTGTGGCCGGAAGGGCAGACAAAATCATGTAACTGGAAGATTTGGAAGGATTCTTCTTCAACGCCCCTTCGGCAGCATTTCCCGCAATAGTCGTACCGTAACAACTGCCGATACCGGCCAAGGCAAACATCAAGCCCAAACCGATGTAACCTAAAATTTCATTCATAATGTTCTAAATTTTATTTGTGATTAATTGATTATTTGTTTTTTACTATGCTGAAAGGCTCGTATGCCTCTCCTTTTCCGTCGTAGCCGGAGTTCTTGAAATATTCCACAAAGGTCAGACGAAGCGGGTGCACGAAAGCACTCAGACAAGACATGGCGATGTTCAACGTATGGCCGAACACTAAAATCAGCCCGCAACCCAACCATCCAGGAACTCCGTACAATGCGTCTCCCGCACCGTCGCGTACCATAAAGGCCAACTGGTTGAACACACCGCCCAACATACCGCCGGCCAACCCGAGGGCATACAGACGGATATAGGAAAGCACGTCGCCCATCAGCCCCGTAGCCATGTTATACGTGTCCCACAATCCGGCTCCGATATTGGCAAAAACATTGCGGTGGAGGTTGTTCAGCAAATAAATGCCGATGGCCGCCACGCCGCCGATCACAAGGAAAGCCGTATTGGATACATTCTCCGAGATCACTTTCATAAAAGAAAGGCCGCCCGTACAGATGAAACCGACGACAAGCAGCAGCCATCCCCAATCAGAGAGCGACTCCTTGAAACCGTAACGTACCGTAGCACCGATGGCCTTCACCGTCATGGCGATGCAGATGTGCACTACGCCGATAATCAAGGCTAACAGCATTTGTTTGTCATAGCTCGTGTCGCCTATCTTACCCACGATCATGAATTGCTTCATCCACCCGGGCACATCCACGTCGAAGAGGCTCACCCCAAAGAACGTACCCAAAACGGCACCGAACACGGTGGTGGCCGCTCCCAACGTAATCACCAAGTTCATGATACCCTTCAAAGAGGAAGAAAGCTTGTGTTTCAGGAAAAATCCCAAAGCAATCAGCACCAATCCGTAACCTGCATCGCCCATGCAGAAGGCAAAGAACAACGTGAAGAACGGGGCGACCAACGGCGTGGGGTCAAACTCCGCATAGTCGGGCATGCCGTACATCTTCGTCAGCACCTCGTACATCCGTACGAATGCATTGTTCTTCAATTTAATCGGAGCATTGTCTTCCCTGCGCGCCGCACGTATCTCATAATAGACCTCCTGAGTGGAAAGGAAAGATTTCACTTCGGCTTCCTTGTCTTCCGGAATCCATCCTTGCAACACCATCAAACGGTTGTCGGCCACTTGTTCCGTGCCCAACACCACGCGGTCGAAAGCTATGGAGGTGCGCAATTCATCTTCATAACCACGAAGCCGGGCTACATAACCTTGCGCCAACCTCCCCATTTCATGTTCTATAGCGGCTATTCCTTCTTCTTTTTCACGTATCTGCTTCCGCAAATCCATCAACGAGACACAGGGCAGGCGCAACCGTTCGGCATCGAGCACCACCTCCTCGCCCACCGGCGTAAGGGTCACGAAATAGACCTTGCCCTTTTCACGGGTCACTTCAGTAGCATAATACAATGCCGCCCACTCTTCATTGAACGAACGTTCGGGGCAGACAAAGAAGCCCATGGCATAACCGATGTCCGACAAACCTTCGACACGCGCCGGGTCGAAGTCGCCCCAAGGCAACAGCGCAGCCTCATCCTTCCGCAAACGTTGGAGTTCCGCCTCTGCCTTATGCCGGGTTTCTTCCATCCTATCCAAATGCGACAAGATATCCGCCGCGCCACGGTTGTCGGCCAATGGATTGTCCGACACCGGCATAGCCTCCAGGCGGTTTATCCACTCTTTCACATGCTCCGTCCGCCTGAGTTTGGCTTCCAATTCTGACGTAGGTTCCACCACACCTTCCTGTGCCGTCTGTACATGCAATACCCCCAGTTCCTGCATCCGTTTCAAGAAAGCTTCGTACTCCTTATAATAAATAAGGAAAGTAAGTTTCTTCATCTTCGTAATCATGCCTCGGCCTCCTTTCTCTTCTCCTGAAGGGTTTTTAATATTTTCTGGGAAGACTTGGACAAGTTTTCCTCATCCTCCATGAAACGTTTGATTTTCCGTAACGCATCCTCATAACCGGGTATCTGCACCTTCTCGAAAAGGTTCACCTTCTGGGTCGTTTTCTTGCGCGAATACTCCAACAGGTCGAGCTTGGCCTGCACGAATTCCTTTTCTATGGCCGTCCGCGCCAGGCCGCGCAACAAAGAAATCCCGTCATAATACCACTTGGGACTGCTGAACATACTGAACGGACGCACCTCCAGTTCCACACTGTTCAGCACCGGCACCCGCACCCCGGCTATCTTTTTTACGCCTAAATCCACGTCCTTGACTCCGACTATCGTCGGGTCAAATTCGCTCCATAATGCAAACATCGCCTCGTAAGCCTGAATCTGCGCCTCCAGGTTGCGTGCCAGTTCCGCCGCTTCCGCCTTGCACTTCTTCACCTCCATGCGCAACGCACTCTCCTTGTTCTTGATGATAGGCAGCGTGCGTACACGCATCTTGAGTTGTTTTTCAAGCTGCTGCAACGAGGTTTTGTTATATTGAAATTTAATGGCCATACGCTTCCGATTTATTTCGTCCAGAACTCATCCACCAGTTCCTTCTTGATGTTCACCTCCTCGGGTTTGAAGTACTTGGCAAACAGCCCCCAAGTCACATCTAGCATCTCCGTGGTATTCAGGTTCACGTCGATGGCCAACAGCTTGTCTGCATAATCCTTGGCAAAAGAAAGCGTACGGTTATCGTAGTCCGTCAGGTCAAATCCGTTTTCCATCTTGGTCTTGGCGTTGGCGGCATCCGCATACAAACGTACGGCCGCATTCATCACCTGCGGATGGTCTTTACGGGTTTTCTTACCGGCCACCAACTGTTTCAGACGGGACAACGAACGGAACGGGTCCACGATGACCTTGCCGATATCGCTGTCGCGACGCAAGAAAAGCTGCCCTTCGGTGATATATCCCGTGTTGTCCGGCACGGCATGCGTGATGTCGCCCCCGCTCAACGTCGTCACGGCGATAATGGTAATGGAACCGCCTGAGGGGAATTGCACGGCTTTCTCGTAAATCTTGGCCAAGTCCGAGTACAACGAACCGGGCATGGAGTCCTTCGACGGAATCTGGTCCATACGGTTGGACACTATGGCCAATGAGTCGGCGTACGAGGTCATGTCGGTGAGCAGCACCAATACCTTCTCATTCTTTTCCACAGCGAAATACTCGGCTGCCGTCAAGGCCATGTCGGGCACCAACAGACGTTCCACCGCAGGGTCCTCGGTCGTGTTCATGAAACTGACGATACGGTCGAGCGCACCGGCATTCGAGAACACGTTTTTGAAATAAAGATAGTCGTCGTTCGTCATACCCATGCCGCCCAAAATGATTTTATCGGTCTGCGCACGCAGGGCCACCATGGCCATCACCTGATTGAAAGGTTGGTCCGGGTCGGCAAAGAACGGTATCTTCTGGCCGGACACCAACGTGTTGTTCAGGTCGATACCGGCAATACCCGTCGCAATCAATTCGGACGGCTGCTTGCGGCGCACCGGATTCACCGACGGACCACCGATTTCCACTTCCACGCCTTCCACTTCCGGCCCCCCGTCAATGGGATTACCGTAAGCATTGAAAAAGCGACCGGCCAGTTGTTCGCTCACTTTCAGGGTCGGAGCCTTGCCCATGAACACGACTTCCGCATCCGTAGGGATACCGCCCGTACCCTCGAACACCTGCAGCGTCACTTCGTCACCGGCAATCTTCACCACCTGGGCCAACTTGCCGTCCACCATAGCCAATTCGTCGGCCCCCACGCCCGTAGCCTTCAGGGTACAAGTGGCCTTCGTAATCTGGCTTATCTTCGTATATATCTTTTGAAATGCTTTTGTTGCCATAACTTTCCTGATTAATTATTGCCTTTCCGCCACCATCTCACGAATCTGGCGTTTATAGTCTTCGAACTTCTCACTCTTGAATTCCGCGTAGTTCATCTGCTTGCACAGGTTGATGAGCTTCTTGAAATAATCCATGACTTCAAGGAAACCGTCGAACTTGTACTCGGCGCGGCAAATGTCCACCACCAGATTCAGGATGTCTTCCTGGCGTTCCATCGGTGTCACGGCATCCACCTCGTCGAAAGCGTCCTGCTGTAGGATAACATAGTCGATGACTTCCGACTTCCAGAATATCACGTGATACTCCACAGGTACGCCGTCGTCACCCAAGATATTAATCTGCTCGGCAATCTCCTTTCCTCTCAAAAGGCGTGTCTTGAGTTCGTTCACTTTCGCTGTCCATTCACCGTTAATGCGCTTCGATATATATTCTTCAAACTCGGGATATTCGATATACTTGGAATAAGAATCTATCGGGTTCACGGCCGGATAACGTTTCTTGTCCGCACGGTCCTGCTCCAACGCATAGAAGCAACGCGCCACCTTCTTTGTGTTTTCCGTCACGGGTTCCTTCAAGTTACCGCCGGCCGGCGAAACCGTACCGATGAACGTAATGGAACCCACTTCGCCGTTGTTCAAGTACACATAACCTGCACGACCGTAGAAGTTGGAAATGATGGCGGACAAATCCATCGGGAAAGCATCCGGACCCGGCAGTTCCTCCATACGGTTGGACATCTCGCGCAAAGCCTGCGCCCAACGTGAAGTGGAATCGGCCATCAAGAGGACGCGCAATCCCATGGAACGATAGAACTCGGCAATCGTCATGGCCGTGTATACCGATGCCTCACGGGCAGCCACAGGCATGTTGGACGTGTTGGCGATAATGATGGTACGCTCCATCAACTTGCGTCCCGTGTGCGGGTCCACCAGTTCGGGAAACTCCGTAAAGATTTCCACCACCTCGTTGGCACGCTCCCCGCAGGCGGCAATGATAACGATATCGGCCTCGGCCTGCTTGGAGATGGCGTGTTGGAGCACCGTCTTTCCCGTACCGAACGGCCCCGGAATAAATCCCGTGCCCCCCTCTACAATCGGATTCATCGTATCAATGGTACGTACGCCCGTCTCCAATAATTTAAACGGACGCGGCTTTTCCTTATAATTGGTCATGGCCACTTTCACCGGCCATTTCTGCACCATGGTCACGGCAATGTCCTCACCGTCCTCTCCCGTCAACACGGCTATCGTGTCTTCGCACAAATAGTCGCCCTCCGGAACAATGCTTTTCACCGTAGCCGCGCCCTCCATGGCTATCGGTGCCATGATTTTCAGGGGTTGGTAGTTTTCCTCCACCTCTCCCAACCAGGCTGAAGCCTCTACTTTGTCGCCGGGTTTCGCAATGGGCTTGAAATGCCACTTTTTGTCTTTATCCAACGGATAAGTGTACTGCCCGCGACGCAAGAACACACCTTCCATCTTGTCCAAGTCGTTCTGCAAACCGTCGTAGTTCTTGGAAAGCATCCCCGGCCCCAACGTCACTTCGAGCATGTGCCCGGTAAATTCAGCCTCAGCCCCGACTTTCATGCCCCGGGTACTTTCAAACACCTGCACGTATGCATTCCGACCGACCACCTTAATCACTTCGGCCATCAGGCGGTCTCCGCCTGTCGTGATGTAGCAGATCTCATTCTGTGCCACCGGGCCGTCCACTTGAATGGTCACGATATTGGAGATGACTCCAATCACTGTACCTCTTGTTGCCATATCATTATTTTCGTTTTTTATTTCTTAAATTCTTGGGGGATCTCGACTTCGTCCTTCAGCTGTTCCACTAAACTGCGGAACACTTTCCCGCCGCGTTCCTTATCGATATGTGTCCATCGCTCTATGATGTCCAACTTGATGAGAAAGGCAAAGAGGCGTTCCACTGAAAAATAACAGAAGAAAGTACGGTTTTCCAACCATTCCCATTTCAACAAATCCAATTTACGTTCCTTCTCCACCGGGTCGGACATCTCATGGATACGTATCACGTCGTCCATATAATCCAGTTCCGTACCCAACCCGAAATCCCGTGCTCCCGAAACAGCCAAAGCCTTCGTCACCGCATCGTCGCCCACCAGATAGGAAACCGGATTGAATCCGTACTTCCGGGCCGTAAGGGCTATCAGGATATTGTTCACATTCCGGTTGAATGCGAACCAATCTTTTGTAAAACGATTCTTGAACGTGCCCGCATAACGGTAATATGCCGCCGAAAGGACATCTTCCGGCAAGCGTTCCTGCACTTCTTTCAAGGTAGCATACTCTGCCATGAACTCGTAAAAATAAGCAGGCAACACACGGCCTTGCTCATCGCCGGCCTTCACCTTCTCCATGGCTTCGGGCCACGCTTCACGCGGAAACATCGCCCGTTCGTCAAACGCCGCCCCGTCTCCTTCTGCCAACCATGCCAACAAGTTGCGATGGTCGTAACGCAAGAAAAACAAAGCCACTAGCTTCTTATCTGTTTCGGAAAGTTGCGGCCAATAGTCCTCTTTGAAGTCTGCCACCGTAAAATTCAGTTTGGCATCATCGGGGGACACGTCGGGCATACTTGCCACTAAACCATAATAATTCTTCATGCAGATGGATTTAGAAGAGCATTTCTATCAATTTCGGACGGAGGAAATCCTTAAAATAAGCTGCAAATTCCTCTTCGCCGAAATTCACCTTATAAGAACCGTCGGACGGAGAAACCGAAAACGCGGCCGCCTTTCCGTTCACTTTCTCTATCTTCACCCCTTTATCCAACAAGTCTTTCGCGTGGGCACGGAAATAAGCGGTAAGCCCGTCGGCATCCGAAGCTGAAATCACCATGTCTCCGCCTGCGGCCCAACTTTTGGCTACAGCCACCATGAAATTCCCCATGAAATCCTTATTGCCGGTAAGTTCCCTCACCGCATCTTTTACCAATTTGTCGGAAACGACATTCACAATCTCCGATTTCAATGCACTCAAAGCCTGTCCCGCATACAGTTTCAATTCTGATTTCGTATTGGCCTCCAGTTCCTGAGCCTGCTTACGCGCCTTATCCACGATTTCATCCGCCTCCTTTCGTGCGTCCGCCACCAACTTATCGGCTTCCGCCTTTGCTTTTTCCACTAAGCGCATGCCCTCGGCATTCCCTTTTTCCACCCCTTCGCGATAAAGCTTATCGGTCAATTCTTGAATCTTTTCCATTGTATTTTCGGTTTATCTATTCGCCATTTTTCATTTTGTGCACTAAAAGTAGGCATATTTTCCCGTATGGCAAAGCCCAAAGAAAGAACATTTTCATCTATTTAAGGAAAACATGCTGAATAGCATAAAAATACAGAGAAAAAAGACAATGGCGTTAAATATTCTCTACCTTTTTTGAAAGATTATGCAAATAAAGCCTTATCTTAGCTGTCTCAAATTCCACGAATCCGTATATAAACCCAGATAACCTCTGACCAACCGTCATGGCAGAAAAGACACTAAAAGAAAAGACTGCAAAAGGCCTGATGTGGGGCACCATCAGCAGTGGGGCACAATTGGTGTTGGGCACCTTGTTCGGCATCTTCCTTGCCCGCATCCTCTCACCATCGGATTATGGCATGGTGGGTTTGCTGACCGTTTTCTCACAAATCGCCTCCATATTGCAAGACAGCGGTTTCCGAACCGCTTTAGCCAACCGCAGGCAAATCGTACATGAAGACTACAACGCCGTATTCTGGTTCAACGTGGCAACCGGTTGCGCCATGTACCTGTTGCTCTTCTTTCTGGCCCCGCTGATTACGGAATTTTACCAACAATCGGATGCTGCTGCCCATCAGGACTTGTCCGAACTGACCCCGTTGGCACGTTTCTCCTTTTTAGGTTTCGTGATGGCCAGCTTGGGCACGGCGCACTACGCCTACCTGTTCCGCACGTTGCAGGTCAAGCAAAAGGCCATCATCACCGTGATTAGCCTCACCACATCCGGCGCCATCGGCCTTACGATGGCCTTAAAAGGATACGCCTATTGGGGATTGGCCGCCCAAGGCATAGCTTTCACCACCTGCAACACCATTCTTTTCTGGTATTTCTCGAAATGGCGCCCCACCCTGCCGGTATCTTTCCGTCCCTTAAAAGAAATGTTCGGTTTCAGCAGCAAGCTGTTGGCCAACGACATTTGCAGCAATATCAACGGCAACATCCTGTCCGTCATGTTAGGACGTTTCTATGCCGTACACGATGTCGGACTTTATAACCAAGCCAACAAATGGACGGGCATGGTGAGTTCCATGGTAATCGGCACCCTAAAAGACGTAGCCCA
Source organism: Paraprevotella sp. (assembly GCF_986071375.1). Lineage (NCBI taxonomy): Bacteria > Pseudomonadati > Bacteroidota > Bacteroidia > Bacteroidales > Prevotellaceae > Paraprevotella > Paraprevotella sp. The sequence goes on from NZ_CFQRNQ010000003.1 coordinate 46,340, forward strand.
ACCCGTATTGCGCGATGTGGAAACGGAACGCGAACGCCATAAGCGGGTATTCCGCAAAATGCTACGTTTCAACGCTTTTTTGATTTTCCCGTCCCTCTTTGGAATGGCATTGATTTCGCGCGAACTAATCCTGATTACCGTCACAGAGAAATGGTTGGACTGCGTCCCCATCATGCAGATTCTGTGCATCGGGGCATTCACTGGACCGATACAATACTTGTGCGCCAACCTGGTCATCACCAAAGAACGTTCGGACTTGGTGCTATGGAACACCATCGGCACAGGCATCGCGCAGATTGGAGCCATATTCTTTTCTTACCCTTACGGCATCCAAACCATGGTGTGCGTGTACACTGCCATCAATATCGCCTGGCTCACCGTATGGTTCTATTTCGTCCGGCGCGAAATCGGCCTGCGCCTGTGGGAAGCCGTCCTCGACCTGTTTCCATACGCCGCAATGGCCGCGTTGGCAATGGCCGTGACCGCCTTTATCACTTCACCGATAGAAAACGCCTACTTGCTGTTAGGAACAAAAGTCTTCACAGCCGCCCTGCTTTATGGAGGACTGATGTGGCTTAGCGGTTCGGTCACGTTCAAGGAATGTATGAGCTACTTATTGAATAAAAAAAGAGCCAGATAAATCCGGCTCTTTCTACATACGAAATATCTTCTTATTTCCTTATCATCTTCTTACCGTTCACGATGTACACACCGCGTTGCGGCAAATACGACCGCCAGTCCGTCCCGGGAGCATAAGTACCCACGTAACGACCGTCTACGGTATAAACAGTAAGCGGCTTGGCCTTCCCGTCGGACTTCATCCCAGAAATGCCACTGGCATCATATTCTATATCGAAGTCCGACCATATCTTATGGGCCTCGAACAGTTCATGATTCAGGCCGCTCACCTTCAACGTCACCGCCTTCAAATCATCAATACCGCTAAACGTATTGTTTTTAACAGCCGGTGCATCTTGCGTATCGGTATAAGCCGTATAATCAATGAGCTTCAGTCCGGTACAGTCGGCAAATGTATAATTGTCGGCTACGAAACATGCCGGAAGTATCACCTCCTGCAAAGCCGCACAACCTTCGAACGCACTGACCGTGCTGCCCAATGCCGTGCAAGCACTCAAGTCGGCTTTCTCGATAGCCGTACCCTTAAACGCACGTTCGATGTCCATAGCTCCGGCAAAAAGGCTCAAGTCGATATCCTTCAATGCTGTACACCCTTCAAAAGCCATATTCAGTTTCGTGAATTTGGCCGCTTCTTCGGCTGCAGGGAGAATCACCTCTGTCAAGGCCGTACAGTTGTTGAAGATACCATATTCCTTAATTCCCGTTCTCCATAACGATGTCCCTTCGGTCACTTGGATTTGACTCATATCCAACGTAACCAACGTCGTGTTCTGTGTGACAAAAAGTCCTCCGTTATTCCCCAAAGCAAGAGACAACAGATTGAAAGCATCGCCATCCCATTCTCCGGTCAGCGTAACCGTCACGGCTTTCTTCAAGCTCGACGGGATGTCCGAAGCGTCCACTACGAAATCCGTCACCTTGTCCGGCTCCGTATTGTAAAGGTTCAGTTCGCTCCAGTCCTCGTCGGCTGAGAACAACTTATAGGCCTCATATTTCAAAGACAGGGTCACCGCCTTCAGATCGTCAATACCCATAAAGAAAGTCTTGCTCATCTCAGGCACTTCCGTCCCCTCGAAAGCCGTCCAGTCGATGGCCTTCAGCGCGTTACAATAGGCAAAGGTATTTTTCCCCATGGGGAATTGCACCGGCAGCACCACGGAAACCAATGCTTCGCAAGATTCGAAAGCATTGTCCACCGACACCAAAGCGGAAGAAAAAGACAAGTCCGCTTTCTCCAATGACATACATCCTTGGAAAGCCATCTCCAACGAAGTCAGCCCCGAGCAACCGCTCAAATCTATACTCCTCAAAGCGGTACAATTTTGGAATGCCATAGTGAAATCCGTAAAATGAGCTGCCTCTTCCGCTACCGGCATCACGACCTCTGCCAACACCTTGAAATTTCTGAATATGCCGTATCTGGAAAGCCCTTGCCAACAAAGCGACGTGCCTTCAACCACCTTTACCGCACTCATGTCTATTTTCTGTAACACAGTATTCTCACTAGTCCCGAACGCAGGGTTGTCCATCAGGGCCATACACAACAGGTTGAAAGCACTGCTGTCCCATGTACCGGTCAACGTAATCACAGTAGCCTTCTTCAATGAAGAGGGTATGTCCGAAGCATCCACCGTGAACTCCGTGGAAGGCTCCGGATTCAAATCCTCTAAGTTCAACTGGCTCCAAGAAGCGTCTGCCTTAAACAGCACATACTGCGGATGGTCCAGTTTTAACGTCACGCCCGAAAGCTCCACCCCGTCCCACATATCGGCATAAAAAACCGGCACTTCCACAGCCTGGCAAGCCGTCCAATCTATCTCCTGTAAAGCCGTACATCCGGAAAAGACCTTGGAAGCAGGGACGAACACGGCAGGCAACGTCACGTGAGTCAATGCCGTACAATTTTCAAAAGCCGAACTCCAGGAACTACTTTCCACCGCTGCCGTATTCGTGCCGAAATCCACCGTAGCCAGATGTTCACAACCATAAAAAGCATTATTGAACGTCTCCACATTCACACAGCCCGTAAGGTCCACTTTTTCCAACGCGCCGCAGTTCGCAAAAGCTTTCTCGAAAGACGTAAAATGAGCGGCTTCTTCAGCCACAGGCATCACCACCTCTTTCAAAGCCTTGCAACCGCTGAACACGCCATTGGAAGTAAAACCGGCACTCACATACAATGAGGTCCCGTCCGCAATAAACGCTTCACTGAGGTCAACCTTGGCCAATACGGTATTGGAAGCACCGATACCGTTCGTGCCCAAAGCCATCTTCAATTCCGAAAAAGTCGAAGTTTCCCACGTACCCGTCAATTTCACAGCCTCCGCATCCCTTAACGAAGAGGGAATTTCGTCAGCCGGTACAATACGGGTATCTTGTGCGCCAAGTTGCAGCGCACAAGATACCATCAGCATAAAGGAAAATATTCCCCTATATAATCTTTTCATGGCCTTTTCATTTTAAAGTCAAAGACTTCCTAAGATTTTATTTCACCATGAATTTGTAAGTCACAGTTGCCCCGTCTATCATAAAACGTGCCACATGGACTCCGGCTGACAAGGCAGACACGTTCCAAGAAGAAGACGAAGCCGGAAGAATCATCACTGCAGTACCGTTCATGTCATATACCGTAGCAGAAGTCAGACGACCCGAAGTCCGTAAGGTCAGAAACTCCCCGTCAAAAGCCACAACTGCGTCAGCTTTGGCTTTCACATCAGCTACAGACATTTCGATTTCGTCCTGCGGACAGTTGATGACGATGGGCTTCAGTTTATAGGCCACTTGCAACTGGTCATTCGGGGTTTCATCGCCCAATTGTCCTCCACGGTTGCATCCCCAACCCCAAATATCTCCGTCCGTCGTCAGCATTACCGTATAATTCTGTCCACTTGACATTCCCGCAAATTTCAGACTGGATTTCAAAGAAGGATGAACCGGAACTTTTGCGAAAGGAATGTCCTTGTTTCCGTTGCCCAAACCTTTTCCATCACCCAATGCGCCGTCTGTATTTGAACCCAACATCCAGACTTTCTCGATAACACCGTCCGTTCCTGTGGCCACACTCAACGTATTCTCACAACCGGATATGGTAAGAACCTTACCTTCAATGGACGTTACATGCGTAGGTGCCGTTATCTGCGGCACCGTCACCACCTCCACCGGATTACCTTCCGCTGTAGTCTCTTCTTCCGTCGGAGTATTGAATCCTAATAAATTATTGGCATTATCTCCCCAAGCCCACAACGTACCATCTTTCTTTACGGCATAGGCACGGAAATCTATCACAACAACTTGCTCCCAGTCTGTCTCGCTACCCAAACGGACCGGTGACAGTTGTTTACCTTCATGACCGAATAATTCACTATACATATTGAATCCCCAGCCCCACAATGAGCCATCGGTCTTCAAAGCCAATACGGATGAACAACCGGCAGCAACCTGTTTCCAGTCCATATCAGCCCCCACTTGCACCGGTGCCGTCTGTGCCTGTATATTGCCAATGCCCAGTTGCCCGGCCGAATTTTCACCCCACGCCCATAACGTACCATTCGTTTTGATAGCAAAACCACTATACCCCCAAAAACGAGAACAAGCCATATCGGCCCAATCGTTATCCGTGCCGATACGTGTCAAGACTTTATGGTCGATACCATCGTTTGTCCCCTGCACGCCGCTCTCATGAGTTCCAGCCGCCCACAAAGAACCATCTTCAGCCAAAAAGAAGCCGTATGCTTTCCCGCCAACGGCCTTTTTCCATACGCGGTTTCCATCTGCCAACGTCGGAGTGGCCGTACGTTCCGATACGCCATTTCCGCCCTGCCCCTTCTCGTTCCATCCCCAGGACCATAACGACCCGTCGGAACGGATAGCGTATGTCGTCGCATCACCTGCCGTTACAAACTTCCACGTATAATCCTCGGCATTTACCGCCGCCGTTCCGGCGAACAATGCACAAGCGGCAATCGCCCACATTTTAGTAAACTTTTTCATTTTCTCTCCAATTTAATATTAAACATAAACATTACTCGTTACACAACAATTTGGCTGCACCGGATACTTTACCGCCTTTCATAAAACGTACCAGATAGATACCTTTGGCCAAATGGGCACGCACATCGGCTTGTCCGCCGTCCAACGCAGCGTTCACGACTTTCTCTCCTCCTACATTGTACACCACGGCTTGTTCCGCACCTTCCGAACTGAGCGACAAGACACCGTCCTTATATTGGGCGTGTGCCGGTTGCAAAGCTTCCACGCCTTGAATGCCCACACCTTCTTCCGTATGGGTGTCTATCACCGGACAAATCATGAAAGACTCGCCAAGCTGACCGCCGTAATAATTAATCGGACGAAGGTAATCATCCTCACCTTTCAAGCGGCAGTATGAATTGTGTGCCAACAGGTTACCGGCCATAGACTCATCCATCTCCACCGGCTTCACATCAATGTACAAGCGGAAATTTTCTTTGGACGGATCCGTTCCGAACCCTTCTATCGTCACCAAGAAGAAAGGCTTATCGGAAATCTTCAACGGTTCGGACAATTTGAATTCAGCCACGGCGGCCTTTTTCAGTTTCGTATCCGTTGTCTCTTTGATATCATCCATAGATAACGTAACGGCCTCCAAAGGCAAGCCCATCAACTGAATGCTGTTTTCTCCCGTCAATGGATACCAGATTTGCATCAGCAATTCCGCCCCCTCCTCATGTTTGGGCACTTCCGGCAGATAAGCCCGTACGCTAGTAATGGAAGCTTCAGGATGGGCAATCATGAACAAATTACCATACCCCACCAGATTCAAGCTGTTGGTTCCTCCTAAATATCCTGTTCCTTCTTGTCCGAACGGACGTTGGCCGATTACAGCCGTCGTGGCCGGATCTTTGGCATCCGTACCCAATCGCAACATATTGGAAGTACAAATTTCTCCCTTTCCTCCGACTTTAAGTTTACCGGGTGCCGTATAAGTATAGGTCTGCCCTGCTCCGTCCTTCACCGTCATGGTCGGGAAATCGTAGATACCAGACGTATTGTAAACCGCATCGGCATCCTGTGTTTCCAACTCCGTAGCATCCGCACCGGGAATAAACCAATGATAGTCTACAGCCTGCACGGAAGAATTGTCGATATAAGACACGGTTTCCCCCATCGGTGCCCACATATAAGCATCCCGATTAATGACCTTATTAAAGGACAGGAAGTTACAACAGGCATTGTCATCCTGACCAATCATCCCCAGATTACGCAAACCGACCGGATAGCTATACTCTGCCCCCTCGGCATCCCGCGCCAAAGCACGCTTTGCCACCGGGGCATTTTCCGGTTCTGCCACGATGGCACGGGTCTTATAATCCACTTGAGCCGAAGCCGGAACAGCCAACATTCCGGTCAAAGCCCATAATACAAACGTTTGTTTCTTCATATTTTTATTGATAAATTAAATTGATTATTGCTTGATTAAGGTCGGAATCACCATTGCCGGTGAGGGCAAGCCCTGGGGTTCGAGCACCAACCACATTTTTGCGTCCGAAGCCGACACGACATAGAACATCCCATTCCGGGATGCCACCGTCACGCCCTTGGAATCGAACAAAATACCCTTGATTTTCTTACAATACATGTTCTTGTTCAATGTATTGGCCGGAGCACCGTTGCGGATACCTTCCACGAACTTCACTTCATCAGCATCCTTCACCTCATTCCGTTTCACGGTAAAATTCCCCCACTCGGGCAAACCGTATTGGTTGTTCACCACAAAACTCATGGAATTGAGTACGGCCTGCCCTTGCGTACGACCAACTTCCGTCACATTCTCTTGCGTGTCCACCTGATATTTCAACGTATCCACCGTAGCCTCGGCATTGAAGAAAAACTCCGTACGCTGCCACTCCGGAAAATCTTTCGAGAATTGCAGCAACTGTAAAGTGGCCGCTGCACTCGCCCCCTTCATAAGGCAGTAAGGAGCTGCCAACAACTGCTCTACCGTCTGTCCCAGATTGAAAGGACTGGAAGCCGCTTCTGCCAATACCACATTACCATCCGACGTGACAAAGGTCTTCCGCGTGTTATCCCATTTCATTTCCGAAACAGTCACCCCGGCAGCCACAACCGGCGAAGCAAAGCGAAAACCGTCTGCCGTAAAATCCACCGGCACATTGCGGGTTTGCTCGTCTGCCGTCATCACATCCAGACTGCGCTTGTCGTTACCCAAGAACAACGTAGCGGCATCCTGTCCGCCCACCTGCAAGGTGTGGAAGAAAGTGATATCCTTCCCTCCGTCGATATCCAAGGCCGTTTCCAAACGGACATGCTGGATTTCTCCTTCAGCCGCCCGCGAAAGCTTGAAGTCATTTCCCGATTTGCGTCCCCGCACGTAAATCGTATCTTCCGTCACCTGACACACCACGAACTCGAACTCTCCTCCTTTGCCTGTCCCCAACGGGTACTCCGACGGGTCAGCCAAGTCATGCAATATGGAATAAGTATCGAATGAAAGTACCGGACCTTCGGCATTGGCTATTTTATAAGTCGATTCGGAAGTCTCCCCTTCGGCATTTTCCATCGTTACACGTCCGTCCTTAAAACGCATCACAAAATTCACCATTGCACTATTGGCCGGCGTATAATCGAAACGCCAACCGTACTCCGAACTCTGCAACATATTGTCGCACTCCGTGATGGCCGCCTCGATACGCGATGTCGCATCCCGGTCGAATACGTCATCCACCTCATTCTTACAACTGCCGAGCACACAGGCCGCCCAAACGACCGCCATCATCATGGCCCATCCATGTTTTCTCATTTTCTTCATCGTTCAAGTCCTTATTTAATTACGTACCGCAGCCTTGATTGCGGCCACCACCTCTTTCTGGAAATCCTTCATATTGACCCCCCAGTTATTTTTCATATAAGCCACCACGATGGCCTCTTTCTTACGCAAGGCCTCCACAGCCGCCGCATTCCCCGCACTCTCTATCATATTGTTCCAGTCCTCCGGAGAATTTGTCAACATGATAGACACCATCTCCGCAAAGTCCTCGTCCGCACTTGAAGAAGCATAGGCCGTAATGAACCCTTTGCTCCTCGCCGTCTCGTCGTTCATCTGCATCCATGAAGAAGAATAAGAAGGAGTGATTTTCTCGAACTCTGCATCATATTCTACATTCTGGTGCAAAATATGGGCAAACTCGTGGTGCATCACATGGGCATACGACTGAATCTGCTCCAACTCGAAGTTGAAATCATTCACCGAATACAATACAATCTGCCGTCCGCCTTCGGCCGTACCTTCCGTCGTACTTCCGTCATCGTTATAACTGGCACTCCCCACCAAAAGGATTTGCTTGGGTATGTAAGAACGTAAAGTCTGTTGTCCGACTTCCGCCGTGTAGGTATCCATCCACACTTTCTCTATCATCTCCAAAAACGGTTCCACCTGAGATTCACGCGGCGGCACCAAATTTTTCCGCATGTCATCGGACGACACGTCGCCTTGGTTCCAACGATACACGACCTCTACATTGTATGGCACCGTATAATGGTCATAAATATACTTGTCCGTCTCGCTCAGCGCATTATAATCGAACTCCGGTACATGTATATTCGACCCACCGAGGTCCTCCTTGTCGCAAGCCGTCAGGAAGGACAGGCACAATGCTGCAAATATGATAATCTTTTTCATCTGTTAGCTTTTTTAAATTATAGTTACTACCAAAGTTCCTTACCTGGGATTAGGAGCTACCCCGTACGAAATGACTTCTTCCGGAATCTGCACGGCACGGCGAAGGTCACGACGTACCAACACATCGGTTGCCCCTGTCTGATAAGCTTCGTGGGTAATTTCAATGTCGAAACGCTTGATGTCGAACCAACGTCCGCCCTCCATCAACAGTTCCCTGCGACGGAAATCTACCGCACAGTTGACAAAAGCCATCTGCTTCCCACTCATCTGGTTCTCATAATAAGGATGCAACGGGGCAAACTTCTTGTAATAAGTCTCCACCATCGAGGGGGTAACGGGTTGGGCTATCGAATCGTAGTTCTTTATCTTATTCGTCAAAAACAGTTCGATGTCCTCGCAAGCCTCATCGTAACGTCCGGCCATGGCCAAAGCCTCGATGCGGTCGCACACTACCTCGTCGGTCGTGAAAAGGGGTTCCATCACGTAATACACACCACTGTTGGAGTTCACGCCGTCGCTCTTCAAATAGGGTTTCCACTTCATCATGGTCAAAGCCTCGCTAGACACATTATAAGCTTCGGCACGATAAGCCCACACTCCGTTCACCACATTGTCATTTTGCTGGAACAGGGAATTGTTGACGGCCGTAGAATACCCGTAACGATAGAACGACTGATCCACGGCAAACTGAGATACGGTGGATGCCAACAGCAAGTTCGCACTCTCCTGCACCGAAGTATAGTTTTTCTCCCGGTTGGCTGTAGACATCTGGATATACTCGTTCCAATTGCGCAACGTCGGGTTATCTCCCAAAGCCTCGTCTGCCGCTTCGATAGCTTTCTGCCATTCTCCGACATACAGATAGAAACGGCAGGCAAAAGCCTGGGCCGCCTCACGGGTGAAATGGTATTTCGGCGTGTCGCCGTATGCCTTATTGGAAATCAGGGGCAAGCCTTCTTCCAAATCCTTGCGGATTCTGTCGTATGTATCTTTCACCGACACACGCTCGTAATGCCCGAACACTTCTTTTTCCGGTTCCGTCACGTAAGCCACTCCCATATCGGTAGCGGCAAACGCAGGATTATAATGTTGCGCAAACACATTCACCAACATAAAATGATTGTAGGCCCGGCATAACAACGCCTCTCCTTTCTGTACGGAACAATCCACGCCTTTGGCCTCCAATTCTGCAATAGCTTCAAGTGCATGGTTGGCCGCCGCAATAGCCTGGTAACTGGCCATCCAGAAATAATTCGGGCTGTCCTGATATGTCATGTCGATGTCCTCCCAATAGAACGCCTGACGATTGGCCCGATTCCATTCGGGTTGCACATAAGGATCAAGCGTATTGCCCCGGTCAGTCACATTGTCCGACATGGACTCGGTGAAAAAGACACAGTTGGCATCGGGATAGGCAGAAACCAACAACTCCGATACAGCCTCGGGCGTGTCGATGACCGTACGGTTGTCGGGCACCTCGTCCAAAAAGTCGTTGCAGGCCGTAGAAAGCAAACCGGCACAAAACGCAGCTACATAGCACGATATATATTTATTTCTCATTTTCTTCTGTCTTGCAAATCATTAAAAACTGGTTCGTATAGATAAAGTCAACTGGCGCGGCAAAGGCATGGAAACCCCTCCGCTCTGGAAGAATTCCGGGTCCTGCCCGTTCAGTTTCTTATCGGCATAGATGAGCCACAAATTGGAAGCCACCAAACGCAACTGCAAACGGTTCATGCCGATGGCTTTCATCCACTCCCCGTTGAAATCATAAGAAAGAGTGAGTTCCTTCAACCTCAGGAAACCACCGTTGGCCACACGGATGTCCGAATAGTTATAGGCATTATAGGCCACGTCCAGATTCTCGATATTCGCATACTGATAAGATGAAGGTATGGCAGGAATATTCGTGTAACGCTCATCGCCCGGCTTCATCCAACGGTTTTTCAAATCCTTAGGCATGGCACTGTAATCACCGTATGAAGCCGAGAAGTCCGGATCCAGGCGCAACTTATTGCCGGCCTGGAAGGTGAAATACAATCCCAACGTCCAAGCCTTATATTTGAACTGGTTGTCGAATCCTCCGGTCACGGTTGGATCCACCGAACCTTCATATTTCAAATACGTGGGATCCGTACTTTGGAAGTTGATACCCGTAGAGGTCAGTTCGCCTTTCTCGTTGATGAACTGTGGAATCCCTTGCCCGTTCAAACCTTTATACTGCAAAGAGAACAATCCCCGTACGGGATAGCCTTCCAACGGGGCACCTTCGGCCACCATCAAATCGAAAATGCTGGAAGTAGATTCCAGATTGGTAATCTCGTTATGATTGTAAGCGAACGTCAAGTTCGAAGTCCACGAGAAATCCTTGCGTTGGATATTCTTTGTATTCAGCGTGAACTCCACACCCCATGATTTCATGTCGGCATAGTTGGCATATTTCCACTTCTGTCCGCCCATGCCGCTGGTACGTATCAAACCGATGAGGTCGAATCCGCGACGGCTGTAGATGTCGGAACTCAAACTGATGCGGTTACGCAACACTCCGAAATCGAACCCGAAGTTGAACTCATATTGTTTCTCCCACGTCAAATCCTTGTTCTGCAAAGACTCGATATAAATCTGCGATTCCTTGTAACCGTCATCGCCACGGTAAGTGGTCGAGTTACGGAACACGGCCAAAGCGTTGTCTGCAGGCCCCATTGTTGCTGTCAATCCGTATGTGGCACGCAAAGAGAGGGTGGAAACGACATCCTGATGTTTCATAAACTCTTCTTCCAACATATTCCACGACCCCGACACGTTCCACGTAGGCAACCAACGGGCATCACGCGAACGTCCCAAGCGGTTGGAACCATCCATACGCCCCGTCAGGTTGAACGTGTAGCGTCCCTTATAAGAAAAGCTTCCGGTGGCAAAGAACGCCACAAAACGGTCATAATATTGCGACAAGCCGTAGTAATTATCTCCCCCCAACAGCAACTGTTGTATGATACGGTAGTCTACGAAAGGCGTACCGCCACGATCCCATTGGAACCCGTAACCGTTGTTGAAACCGGACTGGCGGTCGGCTGATTTCACTTCGGAACCGGCCATGATGTTGAATGGATGTTCATTGGCTATGAGCCGGTTATAATTGCCTGATACCCTGAAATAGTAACTCTTCAGGATATTGTTCGTCGTGTTGTAGAAACCGCCTTTCGGCATCACGACTTCAGGCACGGCATCCGGGTTATCCGGGTCACGATAGAGGAACTTGTTCTTTTCACGGATGGTCGCATCTCCCGCCGCACGGTAAGCCTGCGCCAGATTGGAATTCCCCGTAATCTTATGCTCCTGAGTTGACTTCACATAACGGAAAGCACCAATGGCACTCAAGTCCAAGCCCTTGACCGGCTTGTAAGTCAGTTCCATCTGATACTTCATGTCGGTCATGTCCAAATCTATATAATTGTTCTTGGCTTCGTTCAGGATGTTGAACGGGGCATAATTCATGATATACGTCTCGTCAGGGCTCATTGTCCGGCTGGTATTCAACGCATAACTGAAAGGATTGATATCAAAGTCGCGCGAATACTCACCGCTCACCGGATCTGCCGTACGGTCCAATGTACCCGGCGCACGCTGGTTGCGCACCGACCCATTTACACTCACGCCGAACGTGAGCCACTTGCTGATGTCGTACGAGGCGTTCACATTGGCCGTGTAACGGCGAACCTTGTCCGACACGCTCCATCCCGGATCATCCAAAAAACTCATCGACACGTAATAACGGCTGCGGTCGGTACCCGAGGAGATGCTCACCGAGTTATTGCTTTGGATGGTGGGCCGGAACAGCTCCTTGAACCAATTGGTATTCCGCATCTCGGCCTTCTGCAAATAAGCCAAGCGAGCCGACTCCGTATTCATCAGTTCTCCCCTGTATATCAGGTCGTTCATCAGATAGAACACCCCGCCGTTCTCCGTACGCGCCATCTTGGAATGGTTGAACCACCCTTTATCTTCCAACTCCATCAGGACAGACATCTGGTCTTTGGAATTCATGATATTATACTGGCGGTAAGAGGGACGGGTACGCACGGTGAACTCACCCGTGTAACTGATACTGGCATGCCCGTTCTTTCCTTTCTTGGTATTCACCACAATCACCCCGTTCATGGCACGCGCACCATACAATGCCGTGGCCGAAGCGTCTTTCAATATCTGGAAATTGTCGATGTCATCGGGATTCAACCCAGCCACAGCGGAACTGATCAGCGTGGCGGCATTACCGGAAGAAAGGTCATCGGCGGAAATCTCCACCACATCCTCCAACACGACACCGTCCACGACCCAAAGCGGCGTCTGGTTTCCATAGATGGAAGAAGCACCACGCACACGGATCTTCGGCGCAGCACCGAACGTACCGGACACGGACTGTACGCCCACACCGGCCGCCTTGCCTTGCAACATCTGGCTCACATCGCCCACACCGTCCACTTTCGCTTCTTCACCGGAAATACGACTGGCCGCACCGGTAAACAACTTGCGGTCGATTTTCTGATAACCGGTCACCACGACCTCGTCCAGTTTCTTTTCCTTGTCACTCATCACGACTTTCATCGGTGCATCTGCCACTGCCAATTCCTGCGGAGCCATACCGATGAAAGTAAATTGTAGCGTCTTGCCGTCCGTTGGTACATTCAGTGTGAACTTACCGTCCATGTCTGTAGCACACATGGCATCCGGATGTTCTTTGCAACGCACGGCCACTCCCGGAAGCGGTTCTCCCAGGTCGTCCAACACTACGCCTTCCACCCTTTTCTTCGCCTCCTCACCGTCTTTCTTCGCAGGGTATATATTTATTGTCCTATCCTTCACCTCGTATGACAACGGTTGGCCGGCCAAGATTTTAGCCAACACGTCATTGACACTCCCGTTCGTCACGTTCAGGCTGATTCTTCGCGATAAATCCACATCGCCCACGTTCAGCCACAAGGAATAAGACGTCTGGGTATTCAATTGCTCCAAAGCCTCTTTGACGGTCACGTTATTCAGATTCAGTGTCACAGTGCCCTGCTGCGCCCAAACCGCTCCCGAACTGCAAAACAGGCTTAAAATCAGAAACCTTTCAAGTAGTTTTTTACGTTTTGCGTTAAACATTTCTCTATTTACTATGATTATTAAATGATTATTCTCCGATAAAGACCGTGTCGCCTTTGATCTGATAGGAAACCTGTTCGCCCCTCAACATCACGTCCAATATGGCAAAAATGTCTTTCCGGTTCCGGAAATCGCCATAATATTTTTCCTGCAATATTCCGGGATTCTTCACCACTATATTCACATGAAAAACCCGTTCCAACTCCTGCACAATCTGTTCCATAGACATCTCATCGAAAAACAAGGCTTCCTCATCTCCCGCATGCCCTGTCATTTCTGTTTCCGACGTGTCCTCGGACATGGATTCACCCCTTTGTCCCACACAAGTCCAAGCTACATCCGGTGCCGTTTCCACCACCTTCTTCTCCATCACATCCCTACTGCGGTCCAACACGACCTGTTCGCACGGCTTCAACGTCACGGTATGGGGCACACGTCCCGTCACACTCGACACATCCAGACTGCCGCGTACCAAAGTGACCTTGGCAAAACGTTCCTCCGGATAGGACTTGAAATTAAAGACCGTCCCCGTCACCCGGACACGGATATCACCGGAACGAATAATAAAAGGTTTCTGCTTATCCTTAGCCACGTCAAACATTCCTTCTCCTTCCAACTGAAGTTCGCGGTCGGTCTGCCCGAATCCCGGACCCAATGTCAGACAACTTCCGGAGTTCAGCCAAACTTTGGTTCCATCGGCCAATATGATCCGTTCTTTCATCCCCTTCGGCACTTTGATTTCTCGCGCACATCCCTGCACCGCTTGTTCTTCTGCCGCTTTATCTTGCTGTTGCCACACAGCCAGTCCGCCTCCCAAAAGGACGACCACCATTGCCGCACAGGCCACAAACTTCCGACTGAAAACCTTGTGAACGAAAGGAACCGGCATATTCTCTCCCTTTATACTTCTCAGGAAACGCCCGTATGCTTTCTTCCTTTCTTTTTCGAATACGGGCATACGCTTCCGAATGCCCATCCACCGATACAAAAGTATGCGGCGCTCGTAATACTTACGGTGCCCTTCATCTGCCGAAACCCATTCACGCAACACGTCTTCCGACTCCGGAGACAGCCCCTCCGACCATTGCTTCTCTATCAATGAATCTATATTGCTATTTGTTTCCACTTTGATGCTTTTTTCTTCTAAGACGAAACAAATAGACAGAATGGGTAGTATAAAAACAGAAATAATTTATTTATGCTTCAAAAAACAGCATAAACCGCCAAACTTTTCACAAGAAAGCCTATAGAAATTATGAATTAAAACCACAAGGCATGTTATCCTGACACGAGCATTTCTCAATTCAAAGAATAGAGCATCTTTGAAAGTAACATAAAAGACAATATTTGTAGCAAAATGTAAGACCCCAACTTATCCTGCAACTCCGCATGCGCCCTCTTCAGATGATATTTCACGGTATTCACCGAAATATGTAACATATCGGCTGCTTCCTGGTAAGTCTTATTCTCCATGCGCACCAGTATAAAAACCCGCCTACGTTCCTCCGGCATCTCATCAATCGCCCGGTCCAGCAACTCCGCCAATTCATCCGAAATCAATTGCTCAAACAAGTCCTTTTCGTCTGCCATTGCCCCTCCGAACATCCCGTCCAAGGAATCATAGTAACCTAAAAAGCCCGAGACCTGACGATGTGTCCTGAGATGGTCGATACATTTGTTGCGCACGGCACGTAAAAGATAAGCACGCAAGGAAGTCGTAATCACCACTTCGCGTTTCTTTTCCCAAAGGTTCAACAAAACATCCTCCGTCAAAGTCTGACATACGGCAGAATCATTCACATAATCCATGGCCACACTGCACATCAAAGCATAATAATCCTTAAAGACTCTCTCAAAAGCCTTTAAATCACCCTCTTTAATGTACTTGATTAACTCATTATCCCCTGCGTCCATGAACAGCTTAATTAAATAAGTCAAATACAAAGATAAAACAAATGATTTTATTTCCCTTATATCTAATTCACAAAAAATACGGGATATTCCGCTAAAAACGCAAAATACCCCGTCTATTTCATCCGGTTTCCCGATTTGCCAAACATGGTTATAATGGAGCTATTTCCAGCACGCCTCCTTTCTCGCATTCAAAGCCGGCTTCCAATGTGGTGGTGCCGGAGGCTTTCATCGTCACGTTTGCCCCGGACTTCACCACGACCTTTCCCTGCGGCTGCGCCGTCGTCACCTTCTCCCCGGCCACGATATTTTCCCCCGTAACGGTATGCGTGGAAGTAAACGTCCGGTTTTGTACATAAACCACCCCGTCGTCTTGCACACGAGCCACGTAGGGCTTATAATCATGCTTGTCCACCGAAACAGAGCTGCTCTGCGGGACTTTTTCCAAAGCAGCCGCCGACACGTTTTCCACGGACGAGAAACAAGTGCCGTCCTCGGTAGCAGCCATAATGGTACAAGCCGTCCCCCATAACAAAAAGAACAGGTTCATCCAACGTTTCATAAGTGCCTCCTTCCTTATTGGGTAATGATCATACGCTTGGTGTCGATCACCTTGCCGTCGGCCACCAAGGCATAAAGGTACATCCCCGGGGCGAGGCTTCCGGCTTCAAGCGTCACGGAAGACTTGCCACGGCTCTGCAACGTCTTCTGGTCTACCTGCGTGCCGTTCAAATCATAAATGTATAGGAATGCGGACTTCACGCTTTCCGGCAACGTATAGCGCACCACTGTCGTTTGCGTGAACGGATTCGGGTCGTTTTGCTCCAATGCCGGGACATCCAATGCGTTGCCGCCGATGCCCGTTTCATTTCCGTTCCGGGCACGTACATTATAGGTCTGCGCCCCTTGCAACGATACCACTTGTGCGCGGAGTTCACTGACGGACTGCACCAAAAGCGGAATCATCTCCGTGTAGTTGATGCAAAGGTCTCCCTCCTGACTTTCATAGACCAGGTCCGGGTAGATCTCTTTCAGCACTTCGGCATCCAGTCCGTAATGTGTTTTCTCCAATGCCTGCGCGTCTGTCACGGAACGGGGAGCTGCTGCCACGGTATCCCCCGATGCCGCAAAAGCCTGTGCCGCCTGCGGTTCGGACAGGTTATACTGCACGGCGGTCAACCGCGAAAGTTTCTCGCCCACCGACATGCTGTTCTCCCCGTCACTTTCAGCCGACAGGGGCATCACTGCCGAACGCCCCATCAAGGCAGACCGGGAAGCCGAAGGGGTCAGCACCGTACCATAAAAATTCCCGGTAGTACGGACATCGCCTTGGAAGTAACCGGCATAACGTCCAGGAACTTTGACATCCAAATTATCTAATGCCCCAACTACAGCCGCTCCATTCTGAGTACTAGTCAAATTTCCATATACAGCATAATTATATCCCGATGTCGTAAAACCAGCCTGACCATAAACACCAAAAGCACGACCTTTATTTAAAAGAAGACTATTCTTCGTTCCAACAGCACTACTCACTCCCATTAACATTCGAGTATCTGATGCAAAATTTCTAATTAGAATAGCCCTATTCCATACACCACTTTCCGTACATACCCCATCTCTTTCAATATACGCAGGCAAATTATTAGATTTCACAAACAAAGACTGGGTTGCGTCTCCCGCCCCACCTATTGCCAAAGCCGCATTAGGTGTATCTGTAGTTTTAATACTTACATTCCCATTGGAATGCACTTTTAACTGTGCGGACATATTGCAAAAAGCAAAAACAACACTTACCAAGGTAATTAACTTTCTCATAAGCACACTTTTTAAAATTAACATGCCATAAATATAGGAAAGAAAATATTAGCATCCAAATATTAGGATATATTTTTTATTAAATGGGTATAAAAAAACACGTTCATTAAATAAAAGGCATTCAAAATCACTATGAAAACAAAATATTTCATACTTTTGCCACAAACAAACAAGCCTTATGGAGAAAAAAACAGTATCTGTCGTAATGTGCACCTACAACGGAGAACGGTTTCTACGTGAACAAATGGATTCCATACTCGCGCAAACTTATCCTATCCACGAAATTATCATCAGTGACGACTGTTCCACAGACGGCACGATGGATATACTACGAGAATATGCTGCAAAACACACTTTTATCAAAATACACCAAAATGCACGAAATAAAGGATGCAACCAAAACTTTCATGACACATTCAAATTCGTATCCAAAGAAACAGACTATATAGCAATTTCCGACCAAGACGATATTTGGTTTCCAGAGAAAGTAGAAAAATTAGTACAATCAATAGAAAAGAAAAAAGGATACGACCTGTGCTTCTCTGACATTATATCTTCCCCAACCTGCTCTCATCAGCAAACCAAAGACTACCTCCCATTGCCTTTCACCGCAGAGTCTTTGTTTTTTAGAGACAATATACCGGGGCACGCCATGCTTATAAAAAGGACTTTTATCGAAAACCTGAAGCCCTGGGACGGTATGACATTCTATTATGATTGGTGGCTAGCCATGAACGCAGCCCTAACCGATAGCATCATAAAATGCGAAGAACCACTATCGTGGCATAGAGTACACCCAGCATCTGTGATAACTACCGTAGGAAAAAAGTTGTCCAAGTATAAGCCACATTCCCCTATAGCTCCTTATGTATATGGAACATACAACTTCTTCAAACTTAGAAATACAGAAAGTTTTAAATGTTTCTATAACAACATTCATGAACAAACATCTTCAACACGCCACCCCGTCTTACACAAGATAACCGAACTGTTCTATAGCCGTAACCCATTGAATCTTTTACAGCTTTGTTTCACTTGCATGAAACATCGCAAACAAATATATCCTCTTCCCCATAAGGATAAAGGATTGATTTTCATGATTCGTGGTTTTTTCTCCCCATTCATCTGCACTTATTATAATATACAATTCTACAATACGGTGACTGAACAAGATTTATAGTTTGACTAAAAGCGGAAACAAGAGTTTAAACTAAATTTCGTAAAAGCACATACCATCTAAAAAAGATGCCTTAAAGACTTGGGTGGACAAAAAAGTTTCCATATTTTTGCAAAAAAATGAATAATAACAAAAGGATAAAACAGAAATTGAGACAAAGCATTATCCGTTTTTCCTAAGAGCCCCACAATATGGACAATATGCAAAAAATACCTGTATTCTTTACTTTTGACGCTAATTACTTGCTAGCAGCAAAGGTTGCCATCCACTCCATGATGAAACATGCCTCACCGCAATATTGGTATGAATTATATGTATTCCATACGACCTTGTCCACCAAAGCCCAACAATCTTTACAGAACAGTCTAAAAGAATTTGCATATGCCGAATTACATTTCATTAATGTCACACAATACGATGAAAAAATTAAAAATTTCGGCACTAAAGCACATTACTCCAAAGAAATTTTCTATAAACTTATTGCAACTGATGTCCTTCCCCAATATGACAGAATTATATGTTCGGACGTGGACGTAGTTTTTACTGGTGATTTCTCTCCTGTTTTTTTTATGTTCCCAAATGAAAAGTTTTATTATGCCGGCGTAGGACCAATAGAAAATAGCCGTATGCCTTACTACCGGCAAGACTTCAGTACGGCTGAAATGGAAATACTTGAACATGAAATTGCTGCAGGATTCTTACTTATCAACCTCAAAG
This sequence comes from Paraprevotella sp., assembly GCF_986071375.1. Classification (NCBI taxonomy): domain Bacteria; kingdom Pseudomonadati; phylum Bacteroidota; class Bacteroidia; order Bacteroidales; family Prevotellaceae; genus Paraprevotella; species Paraprevotella sp. Next base: position 65,422 of record NZ_CFQRNQ010000003.1, read on the forward strand.
AATTGCGCAACGACCATAAACAAGAAGAAATTATCAATTTTTATGTCAACAACTATCCACGACTACGTTTACCGGAACAAGACTGCATTATTTTAACCTGTTGGCCCCACATCAAATATTTACCGATAGGTTATAGCCTGCCTATCTCTTTCTATCGGTTAAACATGAACCAAAGAGATTTTTACCAAGGCAATACCGAATTTGCAGGAGACAAAGTCATTGCACTCGCTAAGTTTAATGAAGGATTGGCACATCCCGTACAAATTCATTATGCAGGTTTCGACAAACCATGGAATTGTTTCCGGCTCATCCGACGGAAAGATTGGATAAAAGCTATGAAAGCCACCCCGGGAGGAATGGCATTATACCTCATATCGTTACCTCAGAATTTATTGATGCGAACTAAGCGATATAGCCTGAAACGATTCTTACGAAAAACTTATAAAAGAATAACCAACAGATGAATTTCTCCTCAAAAATCCCCATATTACGAAGTTTTGTCCGAGCTTATGCACTTACTAAATTCAAAAAAGAATGGCGCAAACGCAACAAGCAAAACCAAACCGTACCAATGAATATCTTTCCAATGGAATGTGTCGAAGTAGGCAACGGCACATACGGAGAGTTACATATCTTGAGCTATTTTCCCCCAATAGAAAAATTAACAATAGGGAACTATGTAGCATTAGCCTCAAACGTACATTTCATCTTAAGCGGCAATCATCAGACTGAAACGTTATTTACTTATCCCATACGCTCAACCCTTGAAGGCAAACACTGCCAAACAGACAGCCGTAGCAAAGGTCCTATCATAGTTGAAGATGAAGTTTGGATTGGTTACGGAGCTACAATATTATCCGGCGTTACGATTGGCAAAGGAAGCATCATAGCAGCCGGAGCAGTTGTGACACACGATATTCCTCCTTATGCAATTGTTGGAGGCAACCCGGCTCGGCTCATCCGTTACCGAGTAGCTGAAGAAATAATTCCAATTATCAAAAATGTCTGTTTAAATAAATTGTCTTCAACGCAAATAACCACGCTTATAGATGAGTTGTACCGTCCGCTAAAGACAAAAGAAGACGCATTACATATCATAAAATTAATTCAACATGGAACCCAACAATAATCCAAAAGTAAGGGTCATCGCCTTTTATTTACCGCAGTTCCATCCCACCCCGGAAAACGACAGATGGTGGGGCAAGGGATTTACGGAATGGACCAATGTGGGCAAAGCAAAACCTTTATTCAAAGGACATTACCAACCACGTGTACCAGCTGATTTAGGCTATTATGACCTTCGTTTGCCGGAAACACGTCAAGCCCAAGCCGACATGGCACGTGAATATGGCATAGAAGGTTTCTGTTACTGGCATTATTGGTTTGGAAATGGCAAGCAACTACTACAAAGGCCATTCAACGAAGTGCTAAACAGTGGGAAACCGGATTTCCCCTTTTGTCTGGCATGGGCAAACCATAGTTGGGAAGACAAACAGTTCAACAAAGACGGAGGACATAAAATGTTAATGGAACAACTCTATCCCGGCGATGAAGACTACATTGCACATTTCAATGCCGTGCTACCCGCTTTCCAAGACCCAAGATACATTCGCATACACGGAAATCCCATATTTGTAGTCTACTCTCCTAAAGAAATCCCCAATCCTCCCCACTTTATCGAACTGTGGCAAAAGCTTGCCTCCCAACACGGTTTCCGCATTCACTTTGTAGGACATACTTATAAAATAGAAGATTTGGTTCTTTTTCGCCAATGGGGATTTGATGCCAATGTTTTAATAAGGCTATTCGATGTATTCAAAAAGGATTTTTCTTTGTGGGAGCGCATAAATGCCAAGTTTCAACGTATTGCATTAAAAAGAGGACGGCATATTGAGTATAGCCGTGCTTCACAATACTTTCAAGGTCCTGAGGAACAAGCCAATGACTGTTATCCCACTCTCATTCCCAATTGGGATCACTCTCCCCGCTCAGGCAGAGCCGGACACATTCTCATCCGCTCTACCCCCGAGAAATTTAAAAAACATGCCCAGGCATCTTTCAACAACATATCACATAAAGCTATGGAGGACCGCATTGTTTTCCTCAAATCCTGGAATGAATGGGCTGAAGGCAATTATATGGAGCCCGACTTAAAATTTGGCAAAGGATATCTCAAAGCACTAAAAGAAGCTATTCAAGATGTATTTTATCATTAAAAACAAAGAACCCCCTCTATAAAAACATGAATAATCAAAAGCATAAACCATATTAAGCCATACATGGCCCAACGAAAACCCCAAAACGCCATGCCAATCACAGCCGAACGGTTTTCGATTCGGCTGTAAACTATTTGTCACCTTGCGGCAAACGAAAAAAGAACAAAAGTCAGCCGGATTACGCCCTCCTATACACCACATTCAAGAAGTTTTTGCAAAAAAGGCTTCGCATCCTTCATACTTTCTGTATATCAGCGTAATATGGTGAAACCTCTCCTGTAACATCCTTCACCAAGGCTTCACCTCCCTTTCACACAGAAGAGGCTTGTGCACAACAAAACAACCTGTAGAACAATTTATTAAGGTGAAACCTGTTGATTTTGTGCAAAAAAAATGGGCATAACCTATTTTAAACGGCTTACCCATCAATCGGACAAACATATTCACGTCACGAAAACGGAACAAGCTCATCCTGTCATAGCTTGGCAATCTCTTCTAATGACAAGCCCGTACAAAGGCTTATTGTCCCTGCCGGAACAGATGAAGCCTTCATCTTCCGGGCTATGTCCAACCGTTCTTCTGCACGTCCTTTCTGTTCTGCGAAATCCAACGTGGCCAACTGGTCACGGTACACCTTAATGCTTTCGTCGTACTTCATTCGCTCTTCTTTCGACAAAGACGCGATGTCTACTATCTGCTCCAACTTCTCGAACACAGACTTACGAGCCTTGAAAGTCATGTTTTAACTTTCACAAAAATAAAGAAATATCCAATACTCCATGCATAAAAGCGGAAGACGAACACATAATTTATGTTAAGACTACATTGCCCAAGAAAAACTCCATAACCTATTTTGAAACAGCAAACTCATCAGCTCCTCCACGCCATGGAAACAAAAAGAGTCCATCCTATTAGTCCACGTAATATAGGAGAGCATACGTATAGGGAAAAATGTAAAAATAAATATGGACTATCATATTTTTTGGGGGAGTAATTGCCTATTTCTCGGATATTTATGCTATTTTTGTAAACTAAATGCCGGGCAGGGCCTGAAGATGATTCTTGAATGGTTGGAACAGCACAAAGAAGAACTGATGGACAACTGGGAGAAAGCGCAAAAAGGCGACCCTTTGAAAAAAATAGAACCTTTAAAATAGGATACGGATATGTTTACAGAAGTAGTGAAAGCCGAATATGTGGACGGCTACCGCATTCGGCTATGGTTCAACAACCAAGTGACAAAAGTGGTGGACTTGCGCACCTCGTTAAAAGGCAAGGTGTTCGAGCCTCTGAAGGACTTGAACTTCTTCAAGCGGTTCACCGTAAAGTATAACACCATAGAATGGGAGAATGGGGCGGATTTCGCTCCCGAATACCTGCTTTCCTTACCGGAAGCATAAAACTCCCCAATGATAGTCTCCATTATTTTCTGCCTGCCATTCGCAAACAACCGCAAGAGGCAGGCAGATTCTCTTCCTAATCCGTCAAGACTGTTGTTCGCCACACGCAAAGCACAAAGAATGTTAATGCCGACAAGCCGAAACTTGCCGTAACAAATGATTTTTATATTACCGTTTATGGCAAAAGCCATACGTAGAATCAAACGCACATAAAAAAGGGAATTTCGGAACATGAAAATCTATTATTACCACACACGTCCCATAGAGGAAGCATTGGGGGAATGGGAAAAGCATCTGCACCCCGGACATATCCTGTACGGACTAACCCATTTTAACAAATATGGCATCACGCCGATACTCCACCCTTTCCGCCGTTTTTCATCCCGCCTCAAATTATCATTCTACAATTTCTTCGAGATTATACGATGCAAGGAAACGTATGATTTGTTATATGGAACTTCTTTTTATGGTTTAGAGCTTATCATATTTTGCCGCGCCTTGGGATTGTTCCGCAAGCCCATCGCCATTTGGCATCACCAAGCCGTAGTCCGCAACCCCAACCCAATAAAGGACATGATTTCGCGCTTCTATTACAAAGGCATCGACCAAATGTTCTTTTTCAGCCAAACCTTGATAAACGATTCACTGCAATCGGGCAAGGTCACCGCCGACCGCCTGCACCTGATACATTGGGGAGCCGACATTGATTTCTATGACTACCTGCGCCAACATCTTCCTGCCACAGGCAACGGGAAGCAGGAAAGGGCATTCATCACCACTGGCAAAGAGCATCGTGACTTCGCCACATTACTCAAGGCATTTGCCGGGACAGGACTTCCCGTCGAAATCTTCACCACTCCGGATCCGGAATACCAAGCCCTGCTGAAAGCATACGAAGCATATTCCAATATACGGGTACATTTCACGGTAGGCATCCTCCCCCACATGCTGGCCACGGAAGTTTGCCGTTCAAGATTCGTTGTAATTTGTTGCCAGGACTTTCCTTACACCGTCGGGCTGACCACTCTGGTCGAGGCTTTCGCGTTAGGGCTCCCCGTAATCTGCACCCGTAATCCCAAATTTGAAATGGACATAGAGAAAGAAAGGGCGGGAATCTACGTGGACTACAATGATGTGGAAGGATGGAAACAAGCCATTGCATACCTATATACCCACCCGGAAGAAGCCCGACAGATGGGACGTAACGGCCGTAATTTGGCTGAACGGGAATTTAATTTAGAACACTATACTTATGAATTATCCGTAATATTAAAAGATATGGCAAGAACGAAGGCGCACGACCGGTAAAAATCCGGCCTCCGCACGGCATGAAATCGAAAATAAAGCCTTATCTTTGCTTTCAGACTAACAGAAGGAGGAAAAGTCATGGAACAACAACGCAGGTTTTACCCCATCGGGATACAAACGTTTTCCGAACTAAGGAACAAACCATACTTATACATCGACAAGACGGAACACGTGTACCGCATCACGCATTCCGACTCCAAATACGTATTCCTCAGCCGCCCGCGCCGTTTCGGCAAGTCATTGCTCACCAGTACCCTGCAGGCCTATTTCGAAGGCAGGAAAGAACTGTTCAAAGGACTGGCCATCGAAAAGCGGGAAACGGAGTGGACGGAATATCCCGTGCTGCACTTCGACATGAGCATGGGCAAGCATTTGGACAAGGAAGGACTGGAACGCTACCTGTTGTGGCAACTGAAGACATTGGAAAGGAATTTCGGCATCGAATCTGACATCCCCGATACGAACACACGTCTTACAGACCTTATCCGCCGGACCTGCGAACAGACGGGCCGCCAAGTGGTGGTGCTCATCGACGAATACGACGCTCCCCTGCTCGACGTGGTGCATGAGGAAGAAGACCTGCCCATACTGCGCAACGTCATGCGGAACTTCTACAGTCCGCTAAAGGCCTGCGACCCCTACCTGCGGTTCGTCTTCCTCACCGGCATCACCAAATTCTCCCAACTGAGCATCTTTAGCGAGCTTAACAATATTGAGAATATCAGCATGCTGCCGGAATACGCCACCGTATGCGGCATCAGCGAGGAAGAAATACGGACGCAGATGGCAGCCGACCTTGAAATACTGGCCGGAAAGCTCGGCACTACCCCCGAAGAGGCCATGCGGCAACTCAAAGAGAATTACGACGGATACCATTTCACATGGCCCTCGCCCGACATTTATAATCCTTTCAGTCTGCTCATGGCTTTCTCCCAAGGCAAGTTAGGTTCTTACTGGTTCGGGAGCGGCACGCCCACCTACCTCATCGAAATGCTCAACAAGTTCAACGTGCCCCCTTCCAAAATCGGGGGCACCGAAGCCATGGCATCCGATTTCGACGCGCCCACCGAAAGGATGACAAGTATCGTCCCGCTCCTTTACCAAAGCGGATACATCACCATCAAAGACTATGACACAAACTTCGACGCTTACACCCTCGACATTCCCAATAAGGAAGTCCGGATCGGACTGATGAGAAGCCTCATCCCTTATTACATCACCCCCGACAGCCTGTCCACCAATTCCATGGTGATTCACATGGCCAGGGCAATGGCGCGCGACGACATGGACGGCATGCTGCAACTCCTCCAAACGTTCCTCTCCACCATACCCTACTGCGAACGGACTGACACCGAGGGGCATTACCAACAAGTGCTCTACATCATCTTCAGCCTCCTCGGTTACTATGCGGATGTGGAAGTGCGCACTCCCAAAGGCAGGGTGGATGTCGTGTTGCGCACCCCAACCACGCTCTACCTCATCGAGGCCAAACTCAACCGGACGGCAAAAGCAGCCATGCAGCAAATCAACCTCAAAAACTATCCCGAACGCTTCGCCTTATGCGGGCTGCCCGTGGTCAAGGTCGGCATCAACTTCGACCTCGAACGGAAGACATTGGGCGACTGGGCTATCGAAACGCAGCAAATCCAATAAGACATGGACACAGCACCGATATTATTATTCGTCTACAACCGCCCCGCACACACCCGGCAAGCCTTAGAGGCATTGTCGCGCAACACGCTGTCTGCGGACAGCGACCTGTTCATCTACTCCGATGCCGCGCGTTCGGAGGCCGACCGCGCAGCCGTGGAAGAAGTGAGGCACATCGTAAGGGAAGCCAAAGGCTTCCGGCAAGTGCACGTCACGGAACGGGAACAGAACTGGGGGCTGGCAAGGAACATCATAGACGGTGTCACCACAATGGTCAACCGGTACGGACGGGTCATCGTATTGGAAGATGACTTGGTCGTGGCTCCGCATTTCCTCCAATTCATGAACGACGCACTGGACGTTTACGCCGATGTCCCCCAAGTAGGACACATACAAGCCTGCGACTTTACCAATGACCCGAGTTTGCCTGACACGTTCCTTATCAAATGGACCGGAAGTTGGGGGTGGGGCACTTGGAAACGCGCCTGGCAGTTCTTTAATCCCGACGGGAAAGCCTTATTGGAAGAACTCGAACGGAAGAAACTGACCTACACATTCGACTTTGACGGGAAATACGGATACACCCGCATGCTCCGCCGACAAACCGAAGGAAAGAATAACTCTTGGGCCATCAGATGGAATGCCTCTTTATTCCTCAATGGCATCCTGTCGCTCAATGTGGGAAAATCACTTGTACAAAACACCGGGTTCGACGGTAGCGGGACGAATTGCGGTGGCGGAAACCTATACCAGTCCGGACTTTACATGGAGCCATTGCCGGTGGTAAAGATAGAACCGATAGAGGAATGCGCCGAGGCAAGGAAAGCCTACTCGCGTTATTATGCCAAGACCAATTCATTTACGGCCAAAGCCATAAGACGGCTCAAACGGACATTAAAGGGGGATTTCGGCGCATAAGGCCATGCCTCCAGAAGAAACGAATGAAAAGCGTATGAGAGTACTCATTATCAACACATCCGAAAACATAGGAGGGGCAGCCATCGCAGCCAACCGCCTCATGGAAGCCCTGAAAAACAACGGGGTAAAAGCCAAAATGCTGGTGCGCGACAAACGGACGGACCAGATTACGGTGGCCAGCCTGCCCCAGTCCCCCCTGCTGAAAGCCAAATTCGTATGGGAACGCGTCTGCATCTGGAAAGCCAACCGGTTCAAGAAGCACAACCTGTTCCAAGTGGACTTGGCCAACACCGGTACGGACATCACCGCATTGCCGGAATTCAAGGAAGCCGATGTCATCCACCTGCATTGGATCAACCAAGGCTTCCTTTCCCTGAAAGACATACGCCGCATCATAGACAGCGGCAAACCCATCGTGTGGACGATGCACGACCAATGGCCGTTTACCGGCATCTGCCATTACAGCGGGGAGTGCACGAAATACCAGACCGAATGCCACCACTGTCCCCTGCTCCTGCACGGGGGCGGCACGCACGACCTCTCGGCCAAGGTGTTCCGGCGGAAGCGACAGATGCTGCGCGGGGCACATATCATTTTCGTGGCTTGCAGCCGGTGGTTGGAAGGACTGGCACGCCAAAGCGCACTCCTGGTCGGGCAAGAGGTCGCCTCCATCCCCAATACCATCAATGCCAACATCTTCCATCCGATGGAACAGGTCAAGGTGCGCCTGCAATGCAACCTGCCCATCGACAAGAAGCTGCTGCTTTTCGGTTCGCTCAAGGCCACCGACCCGCGCAAGGGCATAGATTACCTGATGGAAGCTTGCCGCATATTGAAAGAAAAGCATCCCGAATTGGCCGCACGAGTCGGCATCGTGGTGGTCGGCAACCGTGCCGACCAAATCCGTGCGCTCTTCCCGTTCCCGGTCTATGCCATCGACTACGTAAGCGACGAAAAACAAATGGCACGCCTGTATAATGCAGTGGACGCATACGTCACGCCTTCGTTGGAAGACAACCTGCCCAATACCATCGTGGAGGCCCTGTCCTGCGGGATACCTTGCGTAGGATTCAACGTCGGAGGCATACCGGAAATGATAGACCACCGTAGAAACGGTTACCTGGCCGAAGCACGGAACGCCGAAGACCTGGCCGAAGGCATACATTTCACACTGGAAACCGCCCCGTGGGAGGAACTGTCCGCCCACGCCGTACACTCGGCCTTGACCCACTACGGCGAAACCAACGTGGCTTCCAAATATATAGCCGTTTACAAACGCGCATCCGAGAAAAGATAAAACCCACCCCACACAAAAAAACATGAACAAAACCCCTTTCCCCACCGTAACCATTGCCACTGTCACCTATAATGCGGAAAAGACGCTGCCATGCACCTTGGAAAGCGTGGCCGCCCAGACTTACCCCCACATCGAGCATCTGATTATCGACGGATGTTCCAAAGACCAGACCATGGCACTGATCCACCGATACGTGGATGCCAATACGGGTAAGACGTGCCCGCATGACATCCGGGTGATCCGCGAACCGGACAAGGGACTTTACGACGCGATGAACAAGGCCCTGGAACATGCCACCGGCGACTATATCGTCTTCCTGAACGCCGGTGACCGGCTGCACGCCCCCGACACCTTACAACAGGTTTTCGGCCATATAGACATGAACGCTTCCCGCCCCGCCATCCTCTACGGCGAAACGGATTGGGTAGACGGGCAAGGACGCTTCATCCGCCACCGCCGCCTGCAAGCACCGAAACAACTGACCTGGAAAAAGTTCCGACACGGCATGTTGGTTTGCCACCAATCGTTTTATGCACGGACGGACCTGGCCCGGCAAGAGCCTTACAACCTGGGCTATCGCTTTTCTGCCGACTACGACTGGTGCATACGTTTGTTGAAACGGGCGGAACGTCTCAAACAACCGATATATAACACAAGGCTTATCCTTACCGATTACCTGAGTGAAGGACTGACCACACAGCACCATCAGGAATCACTGCGGGAACGTTTCCGCATCATGGCCTCACACTTCGGTTGGACGACTACCCTCATCCAACACGGTTGGTTCGTTATCCGGGCCGCCCTGAAAAGATAAGGATAGATGCCAACCTTACATTTTATGGCGTATTTGTAATAGTACGCCCCGGCTCTTGATTGTATTTTTGTGCATTCATTCATAAATTATCATCAACGCATGAAAAATACAATCGCATTTTCTTTATTGTGCTGCAACTTGGCTTTCATGCCGCTCACAGCACAGCAAATGACAGCGTTTGAGAAAGTAGGACAAGGGGAAGAATCCGTACAGGAGTTTTTCCCGGGAGAACACCGGGCTCGCCCTGTCATGGGAGCTTACACGGACAGCGAACGCATGGGACTGTTCTCGGGGGGGCAGGATTTGGGCGGCTCCTCGGGATGGTACACGGACACACGTTGGGGCGACCTGGGAGACGGGACGTTTGCCAACCCGATACTGAACGGCGACTATTCAGACCCTGATGTCATCCGCGTGGGCCGCAAATACTACATGACGTGTTCGGAGTTCCACTTCATGGGCATGAACATCCTGGAATCCGACGATATGGTGAACTGGAAAATCATAGGCCGTATCTTCGACCGGATGGATTTGGACGGCTATTCGAGCATGGACAAATACGGCAATGGAAGTTGGGCACCGGCCTTACGTTATCACGACGGCAAATTCTGGATGTACGTATGTACGCCGAACGAAGGGCTGTTCATGAGCACGGCCACCAATCCGGCAGGGCCATGGACTCCGCTCTACCAAGTGAAGAAAGTGTCAGGATGGGAAGACCCGTGCCCGTTGTGGGACGAGAACGGGCAAGCCTACATCGGACGGAGCCAGTTGGGCGGAGGCCCCATCATCATCCATAAGATGAGCGCGGACGGCAAGACATTGCTCGATGAGGGACGGAAAGTGTACGAGGGTCCTGTGGCAGAAGGCACGAAACTGTTCAAAAAAGACGGATATTACTATATCAGCATCCCGGAAGGCGGTGTCAGCACAGGATGGCAGACCGTGATGCGCTCCAAAAACATCTATGGCCCTTACGAACAGAAGCGCGTACTGGAAATGGGTTCGACCAAAGTGAACGGCCCGCATCAGGGTGCCTTGGTCGACACGCCCGAGGGAGAATGGTGGTTCTACCACTTCCAGTCCACCGAGCCGCAGGGACGCGTGGTACACCTCCAACCCGTCGTCTGGAAGGACGGATTCCCTGAAATGGGTACGGACTACGACAAGAACGGCATCGGCGAACCCATGAAAATCTGCCGCAAGCCCTCCACCGGCGTGGAAACAAAAGCCTATGCCCCACAATCCAGCGACGACTTCGAAGCTACGGAGTTGGGGTTGCAATGGCAGTTCAACCATAACCCGCACGACGGATACTGGTCGCTGACGGAAAAACCGGGCTGGCTGGCCATCAAATCGCAAAAGGCGGAGAAGCTGCGCACGGCCTTCAACCAGTTTACGCAAAAGACCATGGGATACAAAGGCGTGGTCACCGTAAAAATAGACTTCGCGCAACTGACACCCGGCGGACGGGCCGGTATAGAATGTATCGGCAACAAATTCGTGGGCGGCGGTGTCATCATGGAAGACAAGGACGGAACAGCCACTCCCCGGCTTTACATGGAAAAGGACGGGACGGCCCAAACGACCTCCTTCAACATATCTTCGGTCATGGACAAAGGCATCTATATCCGGTTGGAAATCGACGCAGTGAACAACAAGCATAAATTCTATTACAGCGTGGACAACGAAACCTTCATTGAATTCGGCGACACGTTCGAATCCGGTTCCGGAGACTGGAAAGGCAGCCGCATCGGCCTGTACAGCTACAACACGCAGGAGACCTCCGGCACAGCTTATTTCGACGAATTCACCTATTTGTTCGACGGTCCCGGCGGGCTTGCGTCCCACACTTCAAAATAAAAAGACATGCAAAAGAAACTATTTACCGGCATCCTGGCCTTATTGGCTTTGATGCCCGCCACAGCGCACGTATGGGATGAACTGGCCATCCTGGCACGGCCTAACGACAAAGGCACATTCACGTTGGAAAAATACAGCTTCCTGCAACCCACCACTTACACGAATGCCGTGTTTCTCGATTTCGACAATGACGAGAACCTCGACTTGCTCATCATGGGACAGGGAGGAGACTGGAACATCAGCGGAGACACCAAGTTCGTCACGCTCTACCGTAACTTGGGAGCCGGTGAAGACTTCCGTTTTGAACGCGTACCGGATGCCGGTTTCCTGCAACGCCGCGACGAAGGTTTCTACAATCCGGTTTCCACGGGGGATTTCAACCATGACGGCTACACAGATGTCGTCATCATGAGCTACCAAAACGGACGGCACATCGATTTGTACCTCAACGACAAGGGCACGGGACGCTTCATCCGTCAGGAAATCGACTTTGAAGCCGCCACCAACGGTTCGGTCATGTTCGGAGACTTGAACAACGACGGTTGGCTGGATATCGAGTACTCCGGCTACAGTGACAAGACTTCCACGGCCTTGAAAACCTACATCAACCAACAAAACGGAAGCTTTGCCGACCTCACGCCCGACAACCTCACCGGAGCATTCCAAGGACAATCCACCTTGGCAGACATCAACGGAGACGGGACATTGGACATCATCAGCACCGGAAACGGCGACAACTGGGTCTGTCTGGCTCCTATCTATTATAATACGACAGACGGTTCCGGACATCTGTCTTTCCGCCACGTCCCGGAAACGGAAAGCGGCATTCTCGGCGTAAGCCGTGCCAATCCTCTCGTGGCGGATTTCAATGCAGACGGACGGATGGACATGATTATCAATGGTGAACCGAGCGACGGCAGCGGATTCCGTAACCGGATTTATTACCAGAACGAGGAAGGAAAGTTCACCATGGACACCTCCTACCCCATCGTTCCCGTGAACCAGGATGGAGGCATCAACATGGGGGACTGGAACGGGGACGGCAACATGGACATCATCGTGGGCGGCTACATCGGGACACGCGACGCCGACGCACCGACCTGCTACTCCTCTCCGTTGCGCGTCTACGAGAACAAACCGGAAAAGAACGGGTTGAAAGGCAACACTTTCCCGGATGCCCCGGGCGACGTATCGGCAGAAATGCAAGGTGTCGAACTGGTCATCCGTTGGGAAGACGGTTCGGACAACGAATCGCCTGCCTCGGCCTTGCGTTATAACTTGTTCGTCCGGAACGAAACGACCGGAGAAACGTACTGCCTCATCCCCGCAAACCGGAAAACCGGAAAGCTCAAAACAGGCACGGACTTGCAAACCTCACTGTCCTCCCGGGTCAAAACCTACCGCATCAAACCGTTCGGAGACGGGAAATATACCGTAGGCGTACAGACCCTGGACCAGTCGTATGCCGGAAGCACTTTCCGGACATGCACCTTGGAAGTCAGCACCGGGATAGCGTCCGCATCCCTTTCCGGGCAGTTCAAAATTATCAAGAACGGACACAACATAGAAGTGAAAAGCCCGTTACACGAACAAGTGAAAATCTACGGCACGGACGGATGCCTCGTCGCGCACGGAACCACAAACGAGACAATAGTTCTTCCGGCACACGGCACTTTTCTGGTTTCGGCAGGGACGTACAAAGAAAAAGTCTTATTCTAAGAAACAAACATTATGGACCACAATGCTACAAGAGCGGGAACCACCCGCATCGTATTCCTCGATTACCTGCGTGTCCTGGCCTGCCTGATGGTCATCGCCACGCACAGTTGCGAACCGTTCTACATCGGAGCAGACGGCATCTGGCAATGCGCTTCGGAAAACGACCGTATATGGGTCAGCCTCATCGACAGTGCCATGAGAGGGGCCGTGCCGTTGTTCATCATGACTTCATCCTACCTGCTGCTCCCCCTGAAGGATGACAACACGACTTTCTTCAAACGGCGTTTCGTCAGGGTGTTCGTCCCCTTTGCCGTATGGTCGTGCATCTACGCCTTCTGGCCTGTCCTGATGGGACAGATGGCCGCATCGGAACTTCCCATGCGCCTGCTCCATCCCATCTGGAACTTCAACGGCGACAGCGGACACCTGTGGTACATTTACATGCTCATCGGCCTGTATCTGTTCATGCCCGTCCTCTCTCCTTGGCTCAAACAAACTAGCCAAAAAGCAGAATTGGCTTTCCTCACCGTATGGTTCGTATCGTCTCTCTTTCCTTATTTAAAAGAAATCGGGGCAGGTGACTTGTTCGGTGAATGCTATTGGAACGAGTTCCACAGTTTCTGGTATTTTTCCGGTTTCATCGGCTATCTGGTCTTGGCACATTACATCCGCCACCACCTGCACTGGAATGCCTCGCGAAGCCTCAGCGTCGGCCTGATTTGTTTCCTTGTGGGTTATGCCGTCACTGCCATTCCGTTCTACTACCGCTCGTTCACCCATGAAATGGTACGGGAAGTGGAACTGACTTGGCTGTATTGTACTCCCAACGTCATCCTGATGACTTTCGGTGTTTTTATGATGTGCAAAGCCATCCCCCAACAGAAAGCCCCGTACTACGGCTTCGTCAACCGTTTGTCGCGCCTAAGCTACGGCGTTTACCTGCTGCACATCATCGTACTCTACTCCGTCTTCTTCGACCTGCTCAAGGGATGGGAACTAAGCACCCCGGTCTTCATCCTGACGCTTACCATCTGCACCTTCACGCTGAGCAACCTCATTACATGGCTGCTGTCCAAACTTCCTTTCGGAAAATACCTTGTAGGATAAAGCATCCTGTCCATAAGAAAATCAAAGGAGATGTAACATCGCGCTACATCTCCTTTTTTTAATCCTTTCAATGTTGTCCAATAGAGTTTTTACGAAAACATTGTTTATAAAATCCTGAAAACAATCTTCTCCTTAAACCAAATACCTATTAAACCAATCATTAACCTAATCTCAATATTAACTAACTGCACTGCAAAGAAAGGAAAGATTTAGGAGATTACATAGAAAAAATGATGCAAAAAATAGAAAAAATACGCATTTTAGCATAAGATGATGTAAATTAAACATTTAGCTGATGTATTTAAAACCTAAATCAATCCCCTCTCATCCCTCAATGAACCATAGCTTTTGCTAACAACACCTGCCCTTCTTGAAGGCAGGCACGCAACAGCAGCAGGCCTTTCACCGGAGATAATGCCACGCAAGCATTATACACCCCCCGTACATTCTGGGATTTCAGCAACCGCCCCTGAAGGTCGAAAACATCTATTTTCCTCAACGGAGCCGAAGCATCTATATTCACTTCCAGTCCACCGTTGCTCCCGGAAAGGACGTGCACGTCCAAGCGGGCATCTTTACCTTCCTCCGACGTGGCATCCGCAATCCCTGAACCGGGCTTCTTATGGAAACGAAACACTTTCACATCTTTTGCCGGCACCTTGTAAGAAAGTTCCTCACCATCTACAACCACCGCTTCACCGCTCCACAGTTCCTTCACCGCATCAAAATCGCCCCCGGCGATTTCGAGGTCGGACAACGGGATGCTACCGGCAGACTCCTTGTCGGTGTAATTAAAGACCGCCACATACAGGTATTCCTCCGTATGATGCATAAAGCAGGTTTCTGCCGCATCAGTATTCCCGTTATGCTCTTTATGGCCATACACAGGCATGAACGAGCGTCCTAAATCGGCCATCTCATTAACGTCCTTGTTCATCATGATTTCTTGCGCACGGGCACGCGACAAAGGCGCATCCCCATTTCCCGAATCATCGTTCAAGGCGAAATTGTCGGCCACCATCATCATTCCGGTTACCGCCCCGCTCGTGAAACGGGCGCGGTTCTCTCCCAACGTGCAGTTTTTAGGACTTCCCCAGCCCCCGCTGCCGACCATGACCAAGTGATCCGGGTCATTATACTGATAAAGCAAGTCGGTCCACCAACCGCCGGAAATGGCATTCATGCAATATTCCGTTTGGCCGATATCAGCCCATGTGTCACACCCCACGCGACGGGAATTTCCATAATGATAAGGGAAAAGGGGAGAAATGGAGAAAGAAAGGAACATCGGCTCGTCTCCCTCATCGACTACTTTCGTCAGGTAGCTCAACCCGTTATTATAGGCTTCCATAGCCGTCGTCACGCCTTTGGCATAATAAGAATCGGCCTGCACCATGCCATGACTGGTGAAATCCAGTTTCAGGAACCGGAATCCTTGTTTCTTCATTTCCTGAAGACGGGTAGAAATCCATGCTTTCGTACCTGGATGGGTCGGATCCAGGCACATGGCTCCTCCCAGACTGTAAGGCTCACCGTTCACTTTCAGGAAACAGTCCTCTGCCGTGTACTGGGTGCTTCCCATCTTGTCGCCCCATCCCCACCACCAGGAGAACGGGGTGAAATACAACCCTACCGTCTGGCCGTTTTCTCCGCCTTCCTTGCACAACTTTATCCTCTCATCGGTCGACAAATTGTCCCAAGAGTCTATACCGATTATCTGCATGCCTTGGCTGTTCACAAAACCATTAGGCTTCAAGACCTCATGATAATAATCCGCAATCTCCACATCCGCATCGAAAGAATTCTTTTTTTCCAACACGCCCCAACTTTGCCAACCAAAAGGCGTGCCCTTGTCCCACGTATCACGCATCGGCCGGACCATCGTATTGGCACGGGCAAAAGTCTCCATGCCCGCCCGCCAATCGTCTGCAAAACCGACAAACATACGGGCTGATGATATTTTAGGCCCTTTCAGCTTACCGTGAGGCAAGACGTCCCGCGTCTCCGACGTAGAAGCACCGGAATAGACTTTCAGGACATTGACCCGGCCATTGTCCGAAGCTTCCACCGATATGGCATTCTTCCAATGGTCATGGTCTACCGCACCGATTACCATCCCCTCCTTGGTTTCTCCATTGAACCAAGCCGCCACTTCGTAGGAAGTCATCGAAGTGTCCATCTTATACTTATTGTAACGTGTCCACCCGTCATTGTCGAAGGGCACTTTAAGCATACGGTTGTCTTCACTTTCGGAGAAGAGGACATACATCTGGTTGACCGACACCGGAGCCAGATAATTGGAACGTATAGCCTCGTCCCCCTCTATGGACAAGTCTGTAATTAAAAAGTCGTTTTCTTCATATACACAAAACCGCTGCACCATCTGCACGTCGTCCCCGTTCTCCGGACGGGTAAAAGTAAAGGTGTAGCAAGTCCCTGCCCCGAACTCGTCATTCACTTGCTCCTCGGTCTGTCTTATATCGGCAAAAGATGCAGGCGTCACGGTGCGCGACTCTCCTGACACGTTGTCGTAGACCGCCTCTGAAGCGGAACGTGTGAAAAGACATTTCCGGGCCGAACCGTCCTCGTTTAAAACATTCACCCGGAAAGCGTGGTCGTTTTCGATATAGGATATTTTCCACAAACCGTCCACAATCACAATATCCTCCGCATGCCCTTGCGTGAAACATCCACCTGCACCCATCAGTACAGACAAGCTAAGAATAGGCTTTAATAAAGTATTTCTCATATCTATAAAGTTTATTAATTACGTTCAACCGGTCTCTTCGATTTTAATCGGAATAGAGAGAAAAAACGTCCCGGCTATTTTCACAAACGACCGGAACGCACAATCTAAACTAATCTAATGTTAATCAAAAGAAACTATTTTTATTACTTCACGATCTTCACCGCTTTATGGTTTACCTTAACGACGAACACGCCTCTGCCATTTACCGTAATAGGAGCATTGGTCATGCCCGTAGCCACCTCGGCGCCTTGCATGTTGTAGATGGCTACCGCAGCCGACTCAGAGCTGTTCACCGTGACGGCATTGCCTTCGACGGCAACCTTCACGCCGGCCTGCTTCTCCGGAGCTTGGATACTGGCCTCATACCCATCTGTCACGGTCACTTCCGTCGTCGTGAAACCACTGGCCAAATAAGCATAGTTCACAGCCTGTACACCCACGGTATAGCGGCCGGCCGGCAATTTCTCGAACATATAGAAGCACGAACCCTCATCCATGGAATAGTTTACGGCATACGCACCGAACATGCTATAAGCCAACTGCTTGCCGGTTTCCGTATTGGCCGGGACCAACATACGGACGGCACCGGTCTCATTGTTGCGGATATACACATTGTGGACTGCCACATTGCCATTGCTCAAGTAAGCAGCAGGCCATTTCACCATTACCTGACCTTTTTCGGCAGCCTCGGCCGTCACTTCAGCAGGCGCATCAGGATAAACCGGCTCATAATCGGTTTCATTGTAACTGATGATAAAGTTATCCGTACCGCCCTCATAACCTCCGGCCATGATGTCCAACTTGCCATCGTTGTCCACATCGCCGAAATTGCCTGGAACAGGATCTGAATCATCCCATATCCACGTGAAGCCTCCGAAAATGTCGTTACTCCAATAACCCAAGTCGTAAGAAGTATAAAGGCCTACGCTTCCACCTTCACTCACTTCAAAGACTCGACACCAATCCCATTTGTTGCCATCGGGTTTCAACGCATCCGAATATCCACGATGATATAAATCAGGAACATCGTCACCATTGAAATCGGCATAGAAGAATCCACGGTTCCCGGCATCCGTCATGCCCACCATAGGCACTGTCTCTTCAACGAAACTGAACACGCTGCCCTCAGTCGGAGTGTTGATAAGGCAGAAAGTCTCATGAATGTCGCCTCTCTTCTTTCCGCTAATCCAAAGATCCATCAAACCGTCCTGATTGTAGTCCGTGGCCATCATCACCGTATTAACCGACCCCCAAACCTTAAATACATCTACTAATGTCCCGGTAGCCTCGAATCCCAAATTAGCCAAAACGTCTTGGGCAACCGGAATCAACTGATCTGTCACATCCTTGAACGTACCATCTTTTTGGTTATGGTAGAAACGAATTTCATCTTCCCCGGGTTCTGTTCCGACATCTCCCATGTCTGTACCATCCGCATATCCGGAAACCACGATGTCCAACCACCCGTCATTGTCCATATCGAAAAAGACCACGGAACCATGGCTCAAAGGCTTGGCTTTCATGGTGGGCTGATCCTTGAAATACACGCTCTTAACAGGGTCACCCGTCTCCGGATCTTCGCCGGCACCGCTTTCTTCCCACAGCCCGTGACGGTTTACTTCCACATCGAAAGGCAATGCTTCGAACACGTTCATTTCTTCAAAACGTTCGCCGTTTACGTTACGGAGCAACTTCACAAAACGTCCGTCGTATGCATTGCCGGTTATCAAAAGGTCCACATAGCCGTCTTTGTCATAATCGCCCGTTACGACCGAAGTATAAGCGTTGTCTTCATTAAAGCGGTTGTAATCGCCTTTCTTCGGATTCTCAGAGAATTTAATGGAGCTAAGCGCTTCGTCTTCCACCACTTCAAATTTACCGTTCCCTAAATTCTTTACCAATATATACCCCTGAAGGTCACCTACTTTTCCGGGATGGAGAATCAGATAGTCCACCAAACCGTCGGCATTGAAATCAATGGGTTGCGACCCGACACTCCAAGCCGTCTGGGGCAAACCGTTCTGTGTGCCGACATAAATCTCATTTTTCGTCACAATCGTATCATTCACCGGCTTCCCTTCCTCATCTACCACCGGTATGATTTCATCTATAATCTTATTGCCTTCACCGTCCAATACGAAATCACCGTTTTCATCCGTCTTCCATATCGTATCAGTCTTCTGTACGATGGTCGAATCCAACTGGATTTCCATTATGGGTTCAAAATCGGCCTGAAACGTCCGTTCCCCCAATCCCTTGGCAAACACGGTACGGGTTTGCCAACTGTACGATTGGCGTTGGCCGTCCAACCATAAATCATTGATTCCGTCATTGTCGAAATCACCTATTTTGGGAGTACACATACTGTTTGCCCAACCATAGGTTTCCCTAAACGTCATGTCACGTGTGAACGTAATCGGATTATTCTGGGCCTGCACTTCTAAAACAGAAGCCAACAAAGCCGCACTGAACAACGTTGTTTTCAAAGTCATTTTTCTCATAATTATTATTTTTAGAAATTAAACATCATATTACTTCACTATCTTGACAACTTTTTGGTTTGCCTTTACGATAAACACGCCTCTGCCATTTACCGTAATAGGAGTATTGGTCATGCCCGTAGCCACCTCGGCGCCTTGCATGTTGTAGATGGCTACCGCAGCAGACTCAGAGCTGTTCACCGTGACGGCATTGCCTTCGATGGCAACCTTCACGCCTGTCTGCTTCTCCGGAACTTGGATGCCGGCCTCATACCCGTCTGTCACGGTGACTTCCGCCGTCGTGAAACCACTGGCCAAATAAGCATAGTTCACCGCCTGCACACCCACGGTATAGCTGCCGGCCGGCAATTTCTCGAACACATAGAAGCATAAACCCTCATCCATGGAATAGTTTACGGCATACGCGCCGAACATGCTATAAGCCAACTGCTTGCCGGTTTCCGTATTGGCCGGGACCAACATACGGACGGCACCGGTCTCATTGTTGCGGATATACACATTGTGGACTGCCACATTGCCATTGCTCAAGTAAGCAGCAGGCCATTTCACCATTACCTGACCTTTTTCGGCAGCCTCGGCCGTCACTTCAGCAGGCGCATCAGGATAAACCGGCTCATAATCGGTTTCATTGTAGCTGATGATAAAGTTGTCCGTACCGGCTTCGTAACCGCTTGAAATGAGATCCAACTTGCCATCATTGTCCACATCCCCGAAGTTACCTGCGACCGGATGGTCGTCATCCCATTGCCACATAAATCCTCCAAATATGTCGTTGCTCCAATAATCAAAACCATAAGAAGTATAAAGCCCGACACTACCTCCTTCGCTTACATCAAAAACCCTGCAATAGTCCCATCGGTTTCCATCAGGCTTCAACGCATCCGAACGTCCGCGATGGTATACATCCGGCACATCATCACCATTGAAGTCCCCATAGAAGAAACCACTGTTCCCACAACCGGTCATACCCACAATATTCACCTTCTCCTCATAAAAGCTGAACACAGAGCCTTCAACCGGCGTGTTAATCAGACAGAGGGTTTCAGGTACACCCGTCCGTGATTTACCGCAAATCATAAGATCCATCAAACCATCTTGGTTATAGTCCGTAGCCATCATTACTAAATTCTCCGTAGCCCAAGCTGTGAAAACATCTTCCAACGTACCTTTGGTTTCGAGTCCCAATCCTGCCAATATCTCCTGAGCAGCTGGAATCAACTGGTCTGTCACATCTTTGAACGTGCCGTCCTTTTGGTTATGGTAAAAGCGGATTTCGTCCCCTCCGGGTTCGGCACCGACATCTCCCATGTCTGTACCGTCAGCATATCCGGTAACTACAATATCCAACCAACCGTCATTGTCCATGTCAAGAAAAGCCACAGACCCGTGGCTTAAAGGCTTAGCCTTCATGGTAGGTTGGTCTTGCAAGTACACGCTCTTGATGGATTCACCGGTTTCCGGATTGTCACTCACACCAGTTTCTTCCCATAAGCCACGCCGGTTCACTTCTTTGTCAAAAGGCAAGGCCTCAAATACATTTTGCACTTCAAAACGTTTACCTTCCACATTCCGAAGCAATCTCATGAAACGGCCATTCACATCCATGCCCGTTATCAAAAGGTCTACAAAACCATCCTTGTCATAATCACCGGTCACCACGGAAGTAAAGGCATTCTCTTCATTAAACTTATTGAAATCTCCTCTTTTTGGATTCTCCGAGAACTTCATGGAACCGAGGGTTTCGTCCTCTACTTCTTCAAACCGTCCGTTCCCTAAGTTCTTTACCAACTTATACCCTTGGACATCCCCGACCTCTCCCGGATGAAGGACCAAATAATCCACCAAGCCGTCTGCATTGAAATCAATGGGTTGCGAACCGGCACTCCAAGCTGTCTCGGGCAATCCGTTTTTCGTCCCCATATAATTTTCATGTTCTGTCACTATGGTATCATTCACGGGATTTCCTTCATCGTCCAACACCGGTGCCAGTTCTTCTATGATTTTATTCCCTTCACCGTCCAATACAAAATCCCCCTGATTGTCTTTCATCCATATCGTATCTATTTTCTGTACGATCGTAGAGTCGTAAGTAATCTCCATTATCGGTTCATAATCAGCAAGAAATTCTCTTCCGCCCAATCCTTTCGCAAAAACGGGCCTGGTCTGCCATCCTTGCGATTGCCGACGGCCATCCAACCACAAGTCGTTGATTCCATCATTGTCGAAATCACCAACCTTGGGAGTAGCATTACTATTTGCCCACCCATATTCTTCCCTAAACGTCATATCACGCGTGAACGTGATCGGGTTGTCCTGAGCCTGCACTTCACCAACTGAAGTCAACAATGCCGCGCTAAACAACATTCCTTTAAAAGTCCTCTTTTTCATAATTATATCTTTGGGTTAAACACTGCTTGTACCTATATGCTTCATTTCAAGTACCAACGCTCCTCTTCCATCAAGGCTTGCTCCATTCTTTCCGCATTTTCTCCGAAACGTTCGGAAACCTTTTTAGCCATATAAGCCGGATATTGGTTACGATGGCGGGCCACCCTCAACAGATCAAAGAACCTATTGCCTTCAAAGCATGTCTCTGCCGCCATCTCGTCCACGATACGGTCTTCCACAAACAAGATGGAATCTTCCAACGTTCCGGCCGAAGTTTCCGTATTGAAATCCGGGATGATATAAAATTCATTATCGTACGGAATCCCGTTTCCCCTCCCACGAGTGGCCGTACCTACGTTGTCAGCAAAGATGTCTTCCGTAAAATCCGTGTATATTTCCCCTTTGCGTTCACTCTGTTTCACCCGACTGGGATTCTCAATCGTCGTGGCATTCAATCCATATTTCAAAACCGCAAAAGCCATTGTCGGTTTCCCCAAACGGTTCAAGGCTTCAGCCAAACGGAGGTAAACATGGGAAACACGGTATAAAGGCAAAGTCCGCTGCAGGTATAATCCCCCCAAAGCCTCATTTTCGGGATCGCTTCCACCTGTCACAATAGTTTTGTCCATATTGCTAAATTTGCATATATATGTAGCAGCGACATTGTTTAATGTCATTGAACCATAGGCTGAAGCAATTACCGAACCACCGGAAAGGACCGCCTGTCCACGCAGGTCTCCGTCACAGTATCCTGACACGGTAGGCTTTCCTTCCACTCCTACTACATATAAAGCTTCCGCCATGTCTTCCACAAAAGATTGCGCCGGAGCTATAAAAGCCTTGTCATTGTAAGACCAACGCAACAACAACGGATGATAGTCTTTCGGATTTGAACTGTAAACCAATGAAGATACAACTTCATTGGTTGCATAACTCAATCCAGATGTATGCATAAAATACGAAAAGCCCTTACGGGATATGTCAAGCCATGCATTACGATACATCGCCGTCACCGTCAGTTCCCGTTCCTTTATCAGCCTGTAATACGCAGTGGCCGCATCCGCATATTGGTTCAAGAACAGGTATAAATCACCTAAGAGCATATCCACCGGAATAAATACCTTGTCAAGATTCAAACCGTCCACAGAACCGTAGTTCAAATCCCTGACCCCGATATAGGGTTTCAAGTCTTCTATCAGAAGCTCTGCCAACTGCTCTTGGTTCTTCTGTGGATAATCTTTCAAACTGGCTTCCAAATCCAAAACCGGAGTTTCAATCCAACTGACCTCACCGCAAAGCAACGCCAACTGCCAATAGGTCCATGCCCGTATCACCTTGATTTGCGCGAATTCAGGTATCATGACCTTGTCCTCGTAATCGACCAAAGTCGTATCCATGTGGGCTATGGCATAATTGCAATTATTGATGACCTGATAATAATCATTCATCATCTTATATGGGTTGGAAGCAGAAACCTCAAACCGGGATATTTCCTGAAGGTCCACATCCGCATTGGCCGTGGCCTCCATCAAATCGCCACGTAATTCCCCCATCAGTACATACCTATCTCCTAACCTCTGAATTTGGGCCAATATCCCCATGATGGAATACAGCGAATCATTGGGAGAATCCAACCGGTTCCCCGACTCAAAAACGACCGAAGTCGAATCTGTCTCAAACATGTCGGAACAAGCCGTAGGTACAAATAACCCCAAGCAAATCCATGCTCCCCAAACCGTCTTCATGTTCTTTATATTCATCTTCATAACCGACATTTTTACATTATAAATTGATATTCACACCTAATTGGAAAGACCTGGACTGAGGGGTCAATCCTCCGTCAATGCCCTGTTCCAATACAGATGTACTATAAGAAAACTCCGGATCTACACCCAAATATTTCGTCAACGTACAAACGTTGTTCACGGCTGCCCACACGGAAAGGCTTTGAATAAAATTCTGCCGCATCGGGACATGGTAAGTAAGCATCAAACGTTTGAACTTCAAATACGACGCATCTTCTATCCAACGATCCGAAAAGCGTGAGTTCCCCATAGGGTCATCATAAGTAGCACGAGGAATATCCGTTTGCTGCCCATTGGCCATCCATCTGTTTTCCATGGAGACAGACTGGTTATACAAACTCTTTCCCGACTCCAAACTGGCACGCAAGGCATTATAAGCGTCATTCCCCAACGAATAAGTAAACAATGCTCCCAACTCCAGGTTCTTCCATTGGAAATTCAGGTCGAAGTTTCCGTAAATGTCCGGATTCGGATCACCTATTACCACCCGGTCCTCCTCATTGATGATTCCATCCTTTTTCACATCTACGAAGCGTATATCGCCGGCTTGGAAGGGCACGCGCTGTCCAGAAGAAGAAAGAATGGCCAGACCGGCTTCTGCCGCTTCCTGCGAAGTAGAGTAGACCCCGTCCGTAAGATAACCATAAAATACACCAACCGGACGACCGACTTCTGTCAGCACTTGTCCGTCACATACTTCGGTAATGAAACTTCCATTTTCCAAGGATGTCACCTCGTTTTTATAATGTCCGACTGTCGCCCCGATGTTTAATTTAAAGTCACGCATATCCAACGCCCGGACTTTCACGGCTACTTCCAAACCATTATTCTTCAATTCCCCGTTATTGTCCCAAAAGTATTCCAACCCCGCTTCATCGTTCAACGGCCTGCGTGTCACCAAGTCTTTAGTGCGAGAGAAAAAGACATCGGCATTCACAGCCAAACGATTCGAAAACATACTAAAATCCAGACCGATATTGGTTCTTGCCGTTGTTTCCCATTTCAATTTCTCATTGCCGATATTAGCCAAAACCAACCCCGTGGCATCTTTAACAAAAGACGTAGACGTAAAATAACTCCTATTGGCGAAAAGCGGAAGGTTGTCGTTGCCCGACATGGTATAAGCCACACGAACTTTAAGATTATTGACGAAATCCACATTCCGCATGAACTTTTCCGATGAAACCAACCAAGCCCCAGAGACAGACGGGAAATAGCCCCAGGAAACACCAAATAAATCCAATCCTCCGGCTTCGCGGCCAAAACGCGAAGACGTTTCCAAAGACATGCCTACATTGAAAAAGTAACGGTGCCGGTAAGCATAATCCGCATTAAAATACCAAGCCGTGTTCCGGTCCGTATATTCATGACCGGTCAACGTGCGAAGGTCGCTGTTTGTATTGGAAAGCGCGGTCATATAGTCGTTTCCCGTATTATACCCTTGCCCCATGGTATAACGATAATAAGTATTGTAGAAACGGCCTCCTATACGCGCATTCAAATCATGCCGCCAGTCTTTCAGAATCTGCCATGCCAAATAACCGTCCACCGACATAGAGGTCTGCCGGGCCATAAGGTTACGCACTTCATTCAATGCCGTGGCGTAAATCTCTCCCCTATCATTATACAACGGCTCATTGGAAACACCGGCATCCGGGATAAAGAGGTTTTCATTTTCTTTATCATAAGAAATCCCGAATAAAGCGGCAACTTCCAAACGGTCCGTTATCTGATAGCTCGGTCTTAAGTTCAAATTAAAACGATATTTATCCAACTCGGGAACATCTTCGCCTGTCAACGCCAAGGGGTTGCCGACATTCAGTTCGTCGACATCCGTCAAACGCCCGCTGAACGTCCCATTGTCGTTGTACTGCCACGGAGCATACAACGGGGATTTCACCAATGACAGGAAATAAGGCGAACGCATGCCGTCCAATCCTTCAAAGACAACCTTATGCCCTGTTTGCGCATAAGAAATGTCGGTCTGGATTTTAAAATCCTCCGTCAATTTGATATCTGAATTAAAACGTACGTTCAAACGGTTGAAACTCGTTCCGTCTATGTTCCCGTCGTTCTTGGCATATCCCAAGGAAAAACGATACAATGCTATATCATCTCCACCGGCCACCGAAACGCCATAGTTTTGGATAAAAGATGTCTTGTTGATTTCATTCGTCCATTTCGTATCGTTGTGTACCGCACGGTAAAACGAACGGGTCGGGTCGTCATTGGTAAACTGGAATCCCTCAACCTCATCACGTTTCATGCCGGACATGATATCTGTCGCATAACGCCGATAGGCTGCCGCCCCCATCAGAGGCAGACTTTCAAAAGGTGTCTGAAATCCCATTGAAATATTTGCTTCTATCTGGGTGGCCATTTCACGTGCACGTTTCGTGTCTATCAGTACTACGCCGTTTGCCCCCTTGGCTCCCCAGACCGCAGAACCGTTCTTTAAAATCGTGACTTTCTCAATATCCGAAGGGTCAAGCAAGGTCAAAGGGTTATTATAATAATTGTCCACAGCACTGGCTACTTGATCCTGCATCTGCCATATCACGCCATCCACCACGAATAGGGGTTGGGCAGAAAGGTTCACGGAATTATATCCCCTGATAAAGAATGAGGAGCTGCTACCGGGATCCCCCGAGTGGGAAATAGCACGCAACTGGCCGTTTAACAACGATGTCATGTCATCGGTCATGCTCAAAGTTCCGGATGTAAACCCATCCACCACGGCTTCACCGTCCGACACCGACATTCCGTCGTCATAGTACGCATGTCCGGATACCGTAAACAATGACACATCGACTTCATTGCGCCCTTTCACCGGCACGACTTGCCTTGAATATCCGGGTGCCTCTACATAAAGTGCTACCGACAAGTCCGGCACTCCAATCTCATAATTTCCGTTCTCATCCGTCATGGCAGAAACATTCAGGTTAGGGGTCGTCACACGTGCGCCGGCAAATCCCTTTTTCGTCACAGCATCTATTATCCGTCCTTTCACTTTATAGGGCATGTCCGTTTTCTCCGTCCTCACCGAAACACTATCATTTTTTCCCAAATCCTGTGCTACGGCAAGCTCCGACAACACGACAAGTCCCATCACGGCACTTATCACTTTTACTGAATGGTATTTTGATATATTAGTCATCATACTTACGCTTTAATGAGTTTCTAATTATTTTTTGCAGGAACGAACCTGATACGGTCTATCCTAAACCGCCGTACATACTTTACATTCAACTCCGATGGTGACACGTTAGTCTTAATCTCCAATGTTGTCTTCGGGGATATCTCATTCACCTTGTCGGCGTTGTCTTCATCCAAATACCACATTGCATCGTAAAAATCGGAGGTTGGGAATTGATATGCGCTCCACACTTTCACCGTTTTCATATATACATCTCCCACGCTGTCTCCTCCAACAATCAGTTCCTCGTCATTTTTCCCCTGACGGCTTTCATATTTAGTCCTACCGTTTTCCTGTTCCACCTTCATCCTATAAGACAGACAAGTCTTTTCCGTCGCACGGCTGTTGCCGTCAATCGCAGGAGGAACGAAATCGACATAAATATCATATTGGGTAGCCAATACATTGGGAATATCGAATGTCACGCCCGGATTCAAGGAAGACCCGGACACTTCCAGGTAACTGTTTTCACTAATCCCCTTTACCACACTGGTTCCATCCACATCCCGTACATAAGCTGAGGTGCCTGAAGCCGTAACCAAACGCCGGTCAAGGTCTTCCCCTTCCACTATTATAGGCTGGTTCCACACACACGTATCATCCAGATGGAGATTCCCGTCAGCCAAAAACATCAAGCCGTTGGAAGCCGATTCTTGCCGATACCCGGCAAAATAATCTTTCGTATTCCGTATGACGCTTCCGGTTACAGTGACCAACGAATCGGCACTTCCGGGGTCTGTTATCCGACCGCCGAAGGTCAATCCAAACAAAATGGCCTGCCCTGTCTGCACTCTCGTGATAGAATCTGCCACAGCTTCATCGGCATTATAGACTTTGAAATAGGGGCTGACTTGCTCATACGCCTTATCCCAAGCCTCATTGTCCGGCAAGATCATGGTGTAGACGGAATCTTCATCGTGAATCCATCCTATCCCAAAATAATAATCCTGCAACAGCCGGTTATAGTCTTTAAAAACAGAATCCTTCTGATTGCTTTCTCCCGGAACATATATTTTCTCCGAAAACTGGTTTATAAAACCATATATCTTTGAATAATTCTCTTGAGTGGAAATATACTCCCAAAAGTTATAACGATAAGGGATCGTGTCGTTCAACTTGTGCAAGACTCCGTTTTGTGCCAATATATCCTTCTGCACAATGGAGATGCCGTTGAATACATCTGCCGACTCGTACGACATGACCTTTCCATCCAACATGTATATGGACTTCCCGGCTTCTGTCGCAGTCGAATTGGAATAACGGGCTATGTGGTTCTTTACCATCCGTTGCAACGCTGCCTCGTCATCCATGTCCACAGAAGACAGTGCTTCATCGACAGGTGCCCAAACCGTGTAAGTCTGTGTCGAACCCAACAAAGAGTCCGCACCCGTCTTCATCAGGATTTGACTGAACTTGGTCAACTGGCTATCATTAAGAATCATATCCATTAAACTTACCTCAGGGATGCTTCCGTTACGGCTGTAATGTTCATCCCAATCATCGTTACAAGAAACGATTGAACCTCCGATGCCTAATATCAGGCAAATTATACCTTTATATCTCATACGCCCATTTCCTTATTTAATCACGTCCTTCATCCCTAATCATATCCGTAGGAATAAATTCAATATAGTCTAATTGAAAACCACGCCCCTTAAAGTCCACACTCCTTGCACGGAACGTATGCGCTCCATATTCCTCAAAGTGATACTGTCCCACGATGTAACGCAAAGCAAAACTTACGTCGCGCATGGGCACATTGTCCCATCCTCCGTGCCAATACCATAGAGCTTCCGGTGCTTTCATGTATCCCCGGTTGCGCATCATCTTGTCATTCTCTACCCCGTCGTCATTGGTTTCGCTGTCCTTTACCCAACCCACGCGAGGGTCATCGCCGTTGATTCTCAAATCCACAGGAGTACCTGCAATATTCCCGTCCACATACATCTGCCCCATTCCACGCGTACCGCCGGAGTTATAACCGATACGCATTTCATAGTCACCGGGAGGCAACGGAATCATACGCAACGTAAAATCATAGCTTTCCTGCATCACCAATTCGTCCCCTTGATAATCGGCCCAAGAATCTTCTGCCTGAAACACACAAACTCCCGCATCATTATAAGTGAAATACTCTCCACAGAATTCAGGCGTCACCGTATATCCGCTTGTACCCTCCGGGCGCGTACTGCTATAACACTTCCAACGTATATTGTTGTTCGTCAGATGAGGTATGCAAGCAAAGAAGTCGAAACGGATTCTTTCATGCAGCACATCCTTCTCCATGACTTCTTCGTCATATACCAATATGCCGTCCAAAGTATGTATGAAACCGTTGATCGCATCTACGTTGCTTTCCTTCTCAATCACCCTTAACGAAGTATTATCGCTGTTTTTGGCATTGAGCCTGTTGCCGGCCTTGATTTTTATCAAACGATAAGTGTACATCGTCTCATAATACTCCGTCCGTTCATTGGCATAATCGGGATTAGTCGTTTCACCCGTGTATAAAAACGAGTTGGTGGCCATTTGGCGGTTCAGCATGTGATAGGCTATAAAACGGTTCAAAGGATTGTTTTTGCTTTTATAGTTTCCCAAATCTTCCGAACCATAATACGTCCTGGCATAATTCTCCATGCTGGAAAGGTCCGTTATCCCATTTTGTTTCAGCAGTTCATCCGGCTCACAAAACAACGTATAACCTAACTTCAGTTTTTCCGGCACAGCCAATACCAACCCGATTATCTGGTACCGATCCGTATTAAAACTATTCACATAATCAGGGTCATAAAGCTCCGTCATTTCATCCGCCCAACCGGAAGCCTCGTAGGCTTCGGCCCAAAGTTCAAACCCTCCGTGTGCCTTCAGCGTCTCCAACAAAGTCTTCTCGGAAGGTTCGATAACTTCATCTACAATATGGACAACCCCGTTATGCACTTCGTGGTCCCCACTGATAAGCGTAGACTTTTCATTGACGTAAATACGCCGTTCTTCCCCTTCCTTACCGAAGGATATAAGTAAATACCGGTCTGACAACGTGGGTTCAGACAATGCGCCTTCTTCAAATTCATCCACTAAGATTTCTTTGGTCGCATTACGTATGACACTGTTATAGACAATCTTCTGCTTCTGTTCCGAACTCAGGCCGTCCCATGACAGGCCCTTTTCTGTCAGATATTTATTAATCGCATCATTCGTAGGCGCAAAACAGGTAAAATGCCCGTACACTTCCAACAAAGCCGTTTCCCCACACTCATCCATTAGTTTATAGAAGAGGGACAACTCCGGAGTCTTCTCACAGAACGAAGCCACAGTCTCTCCCGTAAAAGTGTACATCGCATCTTCCTTGATATCATCGCTGTTGCAGGATGACAGACCGCCGACACAAGCAAACAGCAAACCCACTGCGCATGCTTTAATGGCTGACAAATATCTTTTATCCATATCCATAATTTTCAGTTTTTAGAAATATCTTCAGAAGCCATATAAAACCTATTTTGTACCAACAATGGATTCACCCGAAGCTCCTCTTCGTGAATAGGAAGGTAAATGGCATCCTTATCGTCAAGTTTACTTCTCACAGTTGTCTCGTCCAAACTCATAGACGTATATTTGCGCATCAAATAAGTATTTACGATATTCGTGGGAGACCCTTCCCTGCGCATACGCCGCACAAGGTCGAAATAGCGCTTCCCTTCAAAAAGGAACTCACGCTGACGTTCGTCGAAGACCAGGTTACGGACTTCCGACTGGTTCGTGTATTTCCCTTTCAAACTGCCTTCCTCCAAGTCCGGATGGGCACGGTCATAGGTATATGAAACCAAGTCCACGGCCTCTTCCAGATTGGCGGCACCACCGATTTCAGCCAATGCTTCGGCCTTCATCAGGTAGACATCCGGAAGCCTGTAAAAAATCCAGTTGTTCGACCCGTCCCCAAAGCTGAACAGCGGGTTTTCATAATCCTGTGCACTGCAATATGCCACATATTTTTTTATGGAATACAAGCCATCGCCAGCATATCCTTGTACGTGCCTTAAATCCAGTCCTCCGAAGAAATCCGAACCGGCACTCAAATCGTAGGCCGACAACAACGCATTCACGTCCGTTCCTCCGTAAAAAGTCCGGACCGCCCCGTTCTGCGTATTATTATCGAACTGCAATTCCCAAATACTTTCATCCGAGTTTCCACTGTAAAACAAAGCATTAGAGAAATTGGACGAAGGCAACAAAGTCAGGGGATTATCCCTCGATGCCAATATCTTATCACAGTAAGCCACGCAGTTCTCATAATCATTCAACCATAAATACATGTCGGCCAGTAAAGCCCAAACCGCCTTTTGTGTAACCCTACCTTTATTATAACCGTCATTGTCCGGATATTCTTTCACCGCAAAGTCTTCTATGGACTTCAAATCGGTAATCAAAGTATCCAAAATACTTTCACAAGAAGATTGTGCCACCTCATAAGCACGCGTATCATCAAGGTAAGGCTCCTCCACGTATGGGACATTATTAAACGCCCGCACCAAAGTGAAATAACAAAAGGCACGTATGGTCTTGGCTTCTGCCAAATATTGCTTCAGATGAGCCTCCGTGAAATCAGAATCATACTCACGTACCACAGGAGCATTCTTGATTAAGGTATTGCAGATATTTATCACGGTATATACCTCGCCCCATTTTACGTATCCGTTAGCGGCGTTGATATTGGCATTTAAGATATACCCCAAATCGGTATCCGAACCCGTCCCCGGCACTACATTGTCCGAACGGACTTCTCCCCACACGATAAGCCGCCTCATAAAGCCGTCTTCGTTCATCGCCCTGTAACAAGCCCCGACTCCACTCAGCACGTCCTGCTCATCTTTCCAAAAATCCTCTGCCACCATTTCCGACTGGGGCAGCAAAGTAAACCAATCGTCACAAGCCACTGTCATTCCCAAAACAGGAAGCAAGAATAAAGCACGTATTTTCAAAAAAAACTTTTTCATTTCTACCATTTTTTAAGTTAAATGCCCACCGTTAAACCGAAGGTAAAGTAACGCGAACGCGGAGTCCTGTTCTTATCCTCGCTCACTCCTATATTATTAGGTGATATTTCCGGATCTGCCCCCGTATATTTGGTCACGGTCAAGAGGTTATTCAAGGTCAAAGACAAGTTCAACGTATTCAGATGAGCCTTTTTCAACATCTTCGGATCGAAAGAATAGCTCAACGTCAACTGTTTGAAACGCAGGAACGAACCATCTTCCACAAAACGGTCACTGCCCAGATAGTTATAACCGTACTGATAAAGCGCACGGGGAATTTCCGTCATGTCGCCATCCTTGCGCCAACGCCAGTTCGTTGCGATGGACTGGTTATTGGTGGAGTACATGTTTTCTGCATCCATGCGCCCGTAATTGATGATTTTTCCACCTACACGGTAATTGAAGAACATGTTCAATGTCAGTCGCTTCCAACGCAACGTCGCTCCAAATCCCCCGTCAAACTTCGGATTGGAATTACCCAGATACACGATATCCAGTTCGTCTATGGTACCGTCATGGTTGACATCTTCATAAATGGCATCTCCTCCACGGAAACGGTAAGCATTTGAAGTCCCGTAGGCAAAATACATGGGGATGGTTTCCCCTTTTCCGTCCAAGACCACATTTCCATTCTCGTCGCGTACGACCGGAGCCGTAGCGTTTGGATTATCGGGCTGATATTTATCATATTGGTATACGCCTTTATACTTGAAGCCATATATGGAACCGAAAGAGTTGTTAATCTGCAAGCGGGTCAAGTATCCTCCATTGGTATAGTTGAAATCCGGATTGTAATTATTCAGCACATTCTCGTCCAACTCAATGATGGTATTCACATAATTGGAGAAGTTAAGGCTCAAGTCCAAAGCCCAGTCTCCACGCTTCACCATGTTATTGGTACTGAACTCCAACTCCCAACCGTCGTTGTCCATCGTTCCCGCATTGACATACGACACCGACCCGAATCCGGTGGAAGAAGGAATCTTCTGGTCCTTAAACAACAAATCTTCCGTACGGCGATGGTAGACATTGGCCACCAGTTTGTAACGCCAGTCGAACAAGGTCAGGTCCACGCCCAAGTTATAAGAAGTAGAACGCTCCCATTTCAAGTTCGTCAGTTGCAATGAAGAGGGCTTGATGGCGGGCAAGTCGATATAATTCGAACCGTAACTGTTGTAGCGGCTTAAATACAAATATTCATAATCCGGCCGGTTACCCGTCACGCCCCAACCCAAACGTAAGGCAAACTCAGACATCCAGTTGTCGGCAAAGTCCATGAATTTCTCTTCGGAAATAAGCCACTTTCCGGAAACAGCCGGGAAAAATCCCCACCGATTGCCGGGGCCGAAGCGGGAACTGCCGTCCCAACGGGCGGTCAAGTCCAGAATATAACGGTCCAACAGGAAATAATGCCCACGGAACAGGAAGGCCATGTTGCGCCCTTCGCTCTTCCCACTGTTAAACGTATTCAAGTGTCCCTCGGAAGTCACATCCGTCCCCACAGTAGAAGCCAAACCGTACCGTTCAAACTCCTGGTACTGGGAGTTTGATATATCCATCTGCCAACCGGCATACAACATCAAAGACTGCCGCTCCCCGAGGTCCGGTTGCCAAGTGATATTATGGTCTGTATAAATGGATACGGCCTCAGACTCCTTACTATAAGACTTGTTCACGCTTCCATCGTTCCAGTTCTTGGACGTGGTTTCACGTGGCAGGAACTTCGTATCCTTCACGTTCTCCGAATCGAACTTGACATAACCGGCATAACGCAGCTTGGCGGTGCCCGCCGGATCCAGGAAATCATACTGCAAACGTAATGTCGGCATGATACGCATGTTCGTCTGTTGGTACGAAGCCAAGTATGCCATCGCTACAGGGTTCTTCAAATCCCTTTGGTCGTCATTCAACTGGGTATTTTGCGCGATATTAAAATAGACATCCGTATTGTTCCCGTTCTTGTCTTGCCGGAAGACAGAAGCGTTTGGCATCTTCTTACGGGCGATGTCCAACAGGTTTCCGCCCTCCTCATTGTTCTTGTCATTGTCCGTGTAAGTGATGGCAAATTCCGTAAAGAACTTCAGACGGGAGGACACGGCATACTCCAAGTTCATCCGGTTGGAAAAGCGGTGCAGCTCCTGCCCGATGATGGTACCCGTCTGCTTGTAGTATCCGAAAGAAGCCCTGAACTTCGCCTTTTCACCTCCTCCGCTGACCGAAAGGTTATGGTCGTGCGTAAACCCGTACTTGGAAACCTCATCCACCCAATCCGTATTGTTGTTGAAGTTCTCGAAGTCCTGGGCTGTCCCGTACGCATTCACAAACTGCGCCTTGTCGTAACTATATTCCGGGATATTGCAATCTTCCTGGTTCCGGTTGAAGTAAGCCTGCTTCATCAGCATCGTATAATCGTCGCCATTCAGCAATTTGGTGCCTTCAGGCTGCTCCGACCCCGAGAAACGGTAAGAATAACTCACCCGTGTAGGTCCCGTCACACCTTTTTTCGTCGTAATATCAATCACACCATTGGCTCCGCGAGACCCCCAGATAGCTGCTGCCGCACCGTCCTTCAACACCGTAATCTCTTCTATATCGTCCGGACTGATGCACAGTAAGGAAGCAAATTGTTCCTGGTCGGCCGAAGCGAAATCGAAAGAAGCGTCGATATTGCTTTCAAAGGGGATACCATTCAACAGAATCAAAGGTTGCGAATTGGAATTGATGGAAGTGATACCACGGATACGCATCACGGAACCACTGCCCAAGTCTCCCGAGTTCGCCACAATGTCCAGTCCGGCAATACGCCCCTGCAAGGCATCGTCGATGGAAGCCACAGACACCCCTTCGATAGCTTTCGTGTTAAACTTCTGCATGGCTCCGGAATATTCCCGTTCCGGTATGGCCAAACCGCCTCCTCCCACTAATTTGGAGGCTTTCACAGTGACTTCCTTCATCACGTTCTGCGATTCCAGTTTCACATCGAACCTGCGTTTGTTCCCTATGGGCAAGGTCAATTTCTTATACCCGACAAAAGAAAAATTCAAGGAGTTGTTGGGGTTCTTGATCTTCAAAGAGAAGTTCCCGTTGAAATCGGTCAAAGCCGAAGAGTAAATACGGCCATTCTTGTCTTGTTCTATCACGGTAGCCCCGATAAAGCCTTCAGGTTCGTCTTCCGCATACACCTTTCCGGTCACTATCACGCCTCCGTTTTGGGCAAACAGCCCATTGTGAAAGAAAAGCAATGCAAACCACAATAATATAGCATATACCTTATTCATAATCTTTTATTTAAAGTCTATTTTTGATAATTAATCGCATGGTCCACCAAATGCAATACAGCTTTTGACGAAGATAAGATTTGAGTGGCCAACGTATAGTCGTTGTCGTTCACGATATAGTCACGGGTCAATACATTATAATCCTCTTGATTCGATGTGATGACCTTGGCTTGTTGTTTTTCTCCGTTCCCGTTTTCCGGCTCGAAAGTGATGCCGCTACCGTCACTGCTCGCTTTGACATACACAAAGATTCCCTTATCATCCCGCGCGGCGGTCGGATAAGCCTTGCCTTGGTAAGAAACTCCGCTCACCGGCAACATGCCGTCTATAAAATGGAAGCGCAGGAAGTTCAACAAGTAGCGTGTCCAATCTGCTTTCACATCCAAATCCGCCTGGGCACTGATTTCGTCCCATGTATGCAGGTCGGGGTCGTCACGGAAAGCCTCTTCCAAGGCAGCACGCGTAGGCACCAACACGGTATAGCGGAAATTATTAAAGGAAGTCACTACCGGTCCTATGCCGGACATCTTGCTGTTCTCCCCCTCGGAAGTCTCAAAAATCGGCTCTATGTCTTTATAGTCTTCGTTATCGGCCAAAGACAAAAAGACATCGTCATTCCCGACCAACAAATCAAAAAATGCACGATAATCTTCATTGGCAGTCATCGTATAATAGACCGACTTGAAAGGGTCCTGCAATATCCGGTCGATAAAGAATGTACGGCCATTGTCCATCTCATACCGTGCTTTCCTGTGGTCTTTCTCCAAAGTAACAACCTCTGCCTCAGGCAACCCTAATTCCATGTCACCGCCTCCTTGGACTTTCACCTGCTCGCCTGTTCCGGAAAGCGCGAGCACGGAGCCGCCCTTTGTCAGCACATACGGCAAAGTGCCCTCATCGATGAAACCGGAAAGCGGTTCGTCTTCATTATCGGCCACCACGATGTGCATGTCCAATATGTCTTGCAAGCGGTTGGCGACCTCTTCTGCCCCTTCCGTATCCAAGGCATCAGCCCCGACTGTCCGCAAAAGGGTTCCTTTCGAGCCGTCTTCGTTCGTGTCGTACACGTCCGCAACGACCTTTCCCATCTTCACATAAAAAGACCAGATTTCCCGCTTGTCTACTCCTTCATTCGCCCAAAGCGCCCACGTGATGGGATCCCGGTAGTTCGCCATGGCATCGTCTGTCGGGACAAGCAAGTTGTATTGGTTATCCATGGAGCGCAGGTAAAGGTGGTATTTCAGGTTGTTCACGTCATCCATGTCATCATTTTTAATGGCCGCAGACATGGTGGTTGTCGTGTCGGCCGTCAACACCGGACCGTACACGGCCTGATAATCCACGGGCGGATAAACCTTATCCGTCATATACACGATACCGTTGCATGCGATGTATGCCTTTTGTACATCCTCTTCCTTCACGGACATCTCAAAACCGGCATTATCCGTCATGATATCCCAATTATGAGGCAAGGAAGTCAAGAAGGACAAACGCTGATGGTTTTGCAGGAAAACCGAAATGACATTCGTAGGCACCTCGTCCCATCCGGCGTAAGAATCCCGTAAGAACTGTCCGCGCGGAGATTCCCAATAATCTTTCATGGCCGCGTCGGAAGGGACGAACATGACACCCATGTCCGTATTCCCGCCATACACATTATTCGACGGGTCGAAAGCCAATGTCCCGTAACCCGTAATATCCACCTTGCCCTCCGGGTCGGAAGAAAAATCCGTCAGGTTAAAGTAACGCTTCACAAACACGGAATCACTGATATTCCCCGCCCCGTAATAAGCCTTCACGGCATCGTCCACGCTCCCGTCATAATACGGATAAGCAAACTTTTCCATCAGGCCGGCAAAAGTGTTCATCTCCACCGTCGAATTGATCACTTCCGACATATTGGGAGCGGGAGCCACTACGTCGTCCGCAATATGCAAATAACCGTTCTTGCAGGTCACGTCCTTCCGATTGGACTCCACATGCGCGTCATTCACATAAAATCCCTGAGTATCATAGGGCTTGTCTCTCTCTCCTTTCATGATTACCGCCCAATCGGATTCTGTCAGGCCGGAAGTCGAAAAGAATTCCGGTGTCCAATATAATGCCATTTTAGAACCGTTGTCAGCCAAATAAGCTCCCTTGCGTTCGCGGAAACGATTCCAAAAAGCAGTCTTCGGCAACGCGTCCGGCTTCACAAAAGAAATACTGTCTAAATAAGAGGCAGACGTTGCACGCCTCAAAGCGATGCCTTCCCCAATCCCCTGGTCGTTTGAAGAAACATTGGCCAACATGTGACTCAAGTAAGTCATATTCAGCATAGAGGAATTGAACAAATAACGCTTTTCCGAAGCCGACATCTTGTGAATCAGTGCCGGCCCGTCGCCTGTAAGTCCCTTTGAAAGGAAATAACGGGAAAAAGCCTCGTCATTAGCCGGAAACATGGTCT
This sequence comes from Paraprevotella sp., assembly GCF_986071375.1. Lineage (NCBI taxonomy): Bacteria > Pseudomonadati > Bacteroidota > Bacteroidia > Bacteroidales > Prevotellaceae > Paraprevotella > Paraprevotella sp. The sequence goes on from NZ_CFQRNQ010000003.1 coordinate 103,107, forward strand.
TACTCCCTGTAAGCCTCAAGGTCTCCTTATATCCCAAATCGTTCACTAACGCCAAATAGCAGTCAAACTGTCCGCTCGACTCCAAATATTCATAAATATTGGCACCTAACCAACTCGGCTCCTCATTATCGTAAATATAGTCATCCTTGCATGAATTCAACAAAGGAAAGCCTAACACGATGTATAGGCACCACCTCATGACCTGCTTTACATTTCTTTCCGCATGCATCTGTTTAGTATTAGAGATTTATACTTTTTAATATTTCACACCGCCTACTTTTCTTCCTTTCGGCAATACAAATTTAGCGGATATTAGGTCATTTGGAAATAGACAGATGCATCAAAATTTAAAAAATACAGTTCATAGCAGCAACAAACACCCGTATCGGCCCCGTCATAACGCAAATAATACCGTATGAGAATTAAATGTTTCTCTTTTAGCTCTCATGAGTGTGTCATTTACACTTTACAACAAAAGAGCGCGAATCGTTTAGTTCTTTTAACGGTTCCATCGTTTTTCATTTTCTTCTGCTCCGGCAAATACACGCGCCGTCTCCTTATCATCTGCCAAATATCACAACGTCATCCTTTTCGAGTTCCGGCAGACAAAATGAAAGGAGAACAGGACTTATTGGAATAAAGAAAAGCACGGCATAAAGCTGTTCCATACGTTTTCCTGCACATTCTTGAATACAGATTTTTACAATTCAGGCTCTATTTTTTATTTTGTTAAGCAAAATTGCGAATCAATCTCAGCCAAACGAAAAACCGTTTGGCTGAAAAAACACTTTTTTTCTCCGCACGTCATTCCGGCAACCTCTGCACACCGGCTGAAAAACGGCCTGAAAACGGGACACAAACGTACGCTTCCGGGGCATTTTTCCTCTATTTGGGACATTTCCGTCGACAAAAAACAAATATCAAGATGACGGAAAAACACCGCCATACGTTTACACCTCAACCATTCACACGCGGTAAAATCAGGCATCCGGAAGACTCCGTGACAAGCCAAAGCCGCATATCGCTGACCATACGCTTCCACCTCCTTGCACGAGAATCGAATATTTCCAGAAGACTCCGGCCGAGGGGACGGATACAGCAATCTCGCCCCCCTGACATTGACATTCTGACAAAATGAAAATCCGGTTCCCATGCCCCAAAAAGGACATGAGAACCGGACGCTTATAAAAATAACCTTTACTACCGCTCTACTTCGTCTTCGGCAAAGCCTCCTCCACGACTTTGGCCACTTGCCGGGCCAAGGCATCGAATCCGGCATCCACGGGATGCGTTCCGTCTCCCCCGGCATAATATTCGGGATGGTCTGCCACAACGCTCCACAAGTCGTTGACCTCGATGCCCTGCGACTTCACATATTCCGTCGCGATGGCATTACGGGCCTTCATACGCTCCGTGATAGGGGCAAACTCCTTCATCCCTTCACCTTGCCGTACCGGCGTGATTGTGGCCCAAATTAGTTTGGCATCGGGCGCATACTTCCTGAGCAACGCCACATACTCGGGAAAAGCTTTTGCATACTCTTCCTCCGTATAATCAAAACCGTGCAGGCCGTTGTTGAAATGAATCACGTCGAAGTGGTTGTGCTTCAGTATGGCCTCCACCTCGTCGAGCAAGGCAGGGTCGCCCACACTCTTCGAACCGGAAAGCCGCCCCACGTAGGCTTTGCCTTCCAACAACTTTTCGACTTTGGGGTGATACCCTCTCGTGATGGAGTTGCCGAGCAACAGGACGTGAGGCTTGTCCGTCTGGTTGGCACCCGTCAACCAGACATCGGACCATTCGATGTATTCGCGGGCAATATGTTCCTGTGCCCCGGCGGGAACGCAGAAACACATAAGGCCACTTAAAATTATCGAAAACAATGCTTTCATGACCGGTATTCCTTATTTTTTCAAGAAACGGTAAATCTTGGCATCCTTGCCCGGCACGTCGTAGGACAGACCGTCCTTGCCGACTTTCACGTCAGCACCGCTCCACAACTCCTTTACCGAGGAGAAAGAAGACGGGGAAAGCCCCAAACGCTCCAAAGCCACCTTACCGGCAATCCGGTTGTCTTTATAGTTCACGACAGACACATACAAATACTTTTCCGTATCCAAGACGAAACAGTTCTCCGCTCCGTCGCCCTTGTCGTTGTATTCGCGATAGCCATACACCGGACGGGCCGAACGTCCGAAATCCGCCATTTCGTTCACGTCCTTGTTCATCAAAATCTTTTGGGCGCGTTCGCGGGAAAGTTTGGCATCCCCACGTCCGGACTTGTCCTCCAAGCTGTAATTGTCCGACACCAATACCATCCCCGACACGGCCCCGTTGGTGATACGGGCACGGTTCTCGCCTTCCGTTTCCTTCTCCGCATCGTTTCCTACCAGCACGAGATGGTCCGGGTCGTTATATTGGTAAAACTCATTCGTCCACCAACCGCCCGACACGGCGTTCAGGCTGTATTCCGACTGTCCGATCTTGCCCCAAGTGTCACAAGCGATACGGCGTGAGTTCCCGTACTGATAAGGGAATATCGGAGCGATGGAAAGGGCGATGAACATCGGTTCGCCTTTGTCCACCTCGCTGATGAAGTAGGAGAAACCTTCGTTATAAGCCTCCACGGCCGTGGTCACGTCCTTATTATAATAGGAGTCGGCCTGCACCATACCGTTGCTGGTAAAGTCCACTTTCAGGTATTCAAATCCCTCTTTTTTCTTGTTCTGCACTTCACGGCTGATAAATTCCTTCGTTCCGGGATGCGTGGGGTCGAGGCAATACGCGCCGTCCAACTTGGCCGGTTTGCCGTTCACCTTAATCACACATTCATACCCCGTATACTGGCTGCCTTCGCAAATCTTCCTGTACAACATGTCTTCGTTCCACCACAAACAGAAAGGCGTGACGTACGAGCCGGGCACCTGCCCGTTCTTCTTCACCACTTCCGAGAACCGGGTACGTTGTTCGCTGTTCATGCCATCCCATGCATCAATGCTCATCACGTTGATGCCTTGGCTGTTGCAAAATCCATTCGGTTTCAATGTCTCTTTGAAGTATTCGGATACGGCCACGTCCACATCATAGCTGTTCTTGTCCGACATCACGCCCCAGCTCTGCCAACCGAAAGGCGTGCCGCGCTTCCATGTCTTACGCATGGGCTGCACCAAAGTATTGGCACGGGCATATTCCTCCATTCCATTGCGCCAATCGGAAAAAGCCCCGATGAACATCAATGCCGAACGCACTTCCGGCCCTTTTACCTTTCCATGCGGCAGCTCGTCGCGCGTCTCCTTATTTGAAACCCCGGAGAACACCTTCAACGCTTCCACGCGGCTGTCGCCCGAAGCTTTCACCTCCACGGCACTCTTCCAACGGTTATGCTCCACCGAACCCAACACGATGCCCCGGCGGCTCTCTCCCGCATAAAGCGCGGAAACCTCGTAAGAGGTCATGTCGCCTGCCAGACGGTTCTTATGGTAACGTACGAAACCGTCATTGTCGAAAGGAACCTTCAACATGCGGTTCGTCTGCGCCGGAGCATACAGGTCGTAAGGCGTAGCCACCGCCACGGGCGCAAGGTAGTTGGAACGAAGGGAGGCATCCCCTTTCAGCACCACGTCCGTCAACACGTAATCCCGTCCTTCATACACGTAAAACTCTTGTGTAAGGGTCACGTCATCGCCACTGGCAGGCGATGAGAAGACAAACGCATGGCACGTCCCCTTTCCAAAGGCATCGTTCACCGTACGCTTCTGGTAGTCGGCCTCCGCACACGAAGCCGAACTGATACGGAAACCGTCCTTGCCATGGATGTCGTACGTGGCCTCCGGCACAGAACCCATGAACACGGGCCGGTAAGCCTTCCCGCCGTTATACTCCACATTGAATTGTTTCCCATTCTCCACGTACGTGATGCGCAAATCTCCCGCCTTGATGACCACATCTTCTGCCATAGCCGCCATGGCCGGGAACAGGCATGCACACCACATCGTACAAATCACTCCTTTCTTTCTCATTTTCATATAATTATTTCACAATTTTTTAATATACCAAAGTTTTGCAGACTTCTTTCGTTCCATCAGCATAGTGAATCCTCACCAGAGCCATACCGTTGAAATGTGGCAAGTCCAATTCCATTTGGGTACGACCTGACAAGTCTCTCGTACCGTTCAGACGTCCCTGCATATCATAGACCTCTATGCGATTCATATCTTTACCGGCATAAACCATCAAACGCTTTCCTCCGAGGGGTACGACTTTCGTTCGAACCATTGCTTCATTTTCCATGTCTTTCACTCCACTGCCTCCCATTTTCTTAAAGCGGTACACACGTACATCTTTCTCTGGAACACTATACGGTAAGTTCCCGTCCACTTTTATCAATTCATTCGTCCAAAGCTCACGCACTTCGGAAAAAGCATCGGAAGAAATATCCAGTAAATCCAATGGAATATTACCCGAAAGCTCATTTTTCTGATAATTGAACACCGCTACGTACAGATATTTATCGTTATCGAACATGAAGAAATTTTCCGCTCCGTCCGCATTTCCGTTATACTCCTTGTAACCATATACCGGACGGAAAGAACGTCCCATGTCTGCCATCTCATTGATGTCCTTGTTCAGCATCACGGTCTGCGCCACTTCACGCGACCGTTCCGCCCAACCTTGCCCCGAACGGTCGTTCAGGCTGAAGTTGTCCGCCACGAGCATCATGCCCGTCACAGCCCCGTTGGTATAGCGGGCGCGGTTCTCGCCAATAGTATTGTTCAACTGGTCCTTGTTCCCCACCAACACCAAATGGTCGGGGTCGTTATATTGGAAAAGACGGTCGGTCCACCATCCGCCTGAGATGGCGTTCATACTGAATTCCGTCTGTTCGATAGACCCCCATGTGTCACACGCGATGCGCCGGGAGTTCGCATATTGGTAAGGAAAGAGCGGAGCGATGGAAAAAGCGGCAAACATGCCATACTTATCCATTTGACGGCGGATGTAATCCATTCCCTCGCTATAAGCGGCCACCGCCGTAGTCACCTCCGGGTTATAATAAGAATCAGCTTGTATGATGCCGCAATTCACAAAGTCCATTTTGATATACTTGAACCCATACGAATATTGCGTACGTATGAAATTCGCCATGGCACTTTTCGTATAAGGATGCGTAGGATCCATACAATACGCACCGTCATACCAAATCGGTTTGCCATTGGCCTTGAGCACGACATCCCAACGCGTCCACTTCGTCCCGTCGGAAGCCGTACCTAACACATCGTCCCAATTGGGGTTCTCCCCGCTCCACATGGAGAACGGCGTACTGTAACACCCTACCATTTGGTTTTTCTTCTTACATTGGTTGATAAAGTTCAAATGCTCCACATTGCTCATTCCATCGCCTGCGTCAAGGCTAAAAATAATATTCCCTTGGCTGTTGCAAAAGCCCGCCGGAGTCAGCACGTCATGGTAATAATCTGAAATTTCCACATCCGTGGCATAAGAGTTCTTGCTTTCCAACACCCCCCAACTCTGCCATCCGAAGGGCGTGCCGTATGTCCAGGTCTCGGTACGCGGTGCCACAAGGTTGTTGGCATCGGCAAATGTCTCCATCCCCACGCGCCAATCATCGAAATATCCCACGAACATACGGGCAGAGGTCACGACCGGCCCTTTCACCTTGCCATGAGGAATGGCATCACGCGTTTCTGAAGTCGACACACCGGAATATACACGAAGTTCGTTCACGCTCCCGTTATTCGACAAGTTGGCACTGACGGCACTCTTCCATAAATCATGATCCACCGAACCTAAAACCAACCCTTCCCGGCTCTTCCCTTCGTAAAGCGCAGAAACCTCATACGAAATGACTTCACCACTCATCTTGTATTTTCCGTAACGCCCGAAACCATCATTGTCGAACGGCACTTTCAACATGCGGTTACCATCATCGGACATGTAAAGCGTATAATTTGCGTCCACAGAGACAGGAGCCAAATAGTTGCTTCGGATAGCGGCATCCCCCTCCACAGAAAGGTCCGTCAGCATGTAATCCAAGCCGGGATAAATATAAAAACGTTGCTTCATCGTCACTTCATCACCATTGTCCGGACGGCTGAACGTAAACGTATAGCATTTGCCCGCACCGAATTCATTATCCACCGCCTCTTCCGCACGGGCCACATCGGCAAACGAAGTCGTTGTCACTTCGCGTGCCACCCCCTCGGCATTATCATAACGGGCTACCGAAACCGAATGGTTCACGACACACTTCCGCGCAGCCCCCCCTTCGTTCAGTACGTTGATACGGAAAGCCTTCTCGCTTTCCATATAAGTAATTTTCCACATCCCGTCCGCCACGACAATATCATCGGCCTGCGAAACAACCGGCACGGTCCACAAGGACAAGAGGAACATTTTTTTGATAAGTGTAATATCCAATCTTTTTTTCATTGCTATTTTATCTAAGAATTAATTTTTTCCAAGCATTACATTCACGGGCACAAAGAGAGTAAAAAAAATACAGAAGCCGCAAGAATTACGGCGCAAAAAATAGAAAAAATGCTTCAGGCCGCTTCTTCCAAAGGAAAAAGCGGCCTGAAAAGGAATCTATTTCACCACAATGGTTTTCCGGAACACGATATTGTCTGACGCACGTCCTATCTGTATTTCCACATCACCGGGTTCCACGACACGTTTCAGATATTCGTTACAGAAAGACAACTCTTCCATGGGCATTTCCAACTCCACTTCCACTTCTTTGCCTGCCGGTACCTCTACTTTCTTGAAAGCCTTGAGCTGCTGCACCGGCTGTGAAACGGAAGCGACGAGGTCATGCACATACAATTGTACGACCTCCTTCCCGTCACGTTTACCCGTATTCTTCACTTTGACCTTGGCTTTCAATTTTCCATTTGCCGAGAACACGGTATCGTTCAGGCTGAAATCACTATACTCAAAATCCGTATAACTCAATCCGTACCCGAAATTCCACAAGGCATAAGGTTTGTCGAACACGTAATGGCCGTTAGGCTCATCCAGACTTCCACCCTTGTCGAACACCGTTTCGCGGTCAGTCCGATAATAATTATAATAACACGGCGTATTACCGGTACTGCGCGGGAAAGAGACATTCAAACGACCGGAAGGATTCACCTTGCCCAACAATACATCGGCCATGGCATTCCCCTGCTGCTCGCCGCCATAAAACTGCAACACTACGGCATCGGCATTCTCCTTGGCCCAAGTCATGACCAAAGGCTTACCGGTTATCAGCACCACCACTACTGGCTTGCCTGTCGCTTTCACCGCTTTCAACAAATCCAACTGCTTGCCAGGCAACTCTAACGAAGAAAGGTCGAACCCTTCTCCCGAAGTCACTTTGTTGGCCTTGGCATTCCGCCCTAACCAAAGACTACGCGTACCCACAGCCACGATGGCAATATCACTTTTACGGGCCAACTCCACGGCGGCAGCGATACCGTCTTCTTTCTGGCTCCACCAATCACAACCGTCCAACTGGTTCATCTGTACCTTCTGTCCCAACGCATTCTTCAAGCCGTCGAACAACGTGACACACTCATGATGGTCGGCATTGACCCATCCATAATCACCGGCCACACCGTAATTGCTGTTCGGGCCCAACAAAGCGATAGATTTGTAACGCGACAAATCCAAAGGAAGGATATTGTTCTTATTCTCCAACAAGACGATACTTTCGTCCGCCACAGCCTTGGCTAAAGCCACATGCTCTTTGCTACGTACCACTTTGTCCACCTTGGCCGGATCAATGGCATCCTCGCCTTCATCGAAAAGGCCGAGTTTGAACTTGGCTTCCAGTATCCGCCGACAAGCCCGGTCGATATAGTACTCATCCAACTGCCCTTTCTTCACCTGCTCCTCCAGTGTCTGATAAGCCCAATCCCATACATCCATATCGATACCGGCGATAATGGCCTTACGGGCCGCTTCTTCGGAAGTGGCCACGGCCTGATGGAACACTTTCAAACGGTCTACAGCTCCCCAGTCGGAATACACATACCCTTTAAAGCCTAACTCCCCGCGCAGGAAGTCTGTCATATAATAAGCCGAATGCGTCATCGGCACACCATCATAAGCACTATAACAACTCATGACCGACACGGGATCGGCATTGCGGATGACTTTCGCAAAAGGATAAGCATACAAGTTACGCAACTCTCGCTCCCCCCCGGCCACATAAGCACAATTCAGACCTCCCGTCGGTGTACCATGAGCCACAAAATGTTTGGGCATTGCGCCTACGCCTTCCGTTTGCGAACCACGCACGAAGGAAGTGCCCATCTCGCCAATCAGGAACGGGTCTTCACCGAAAGTCTCTTCCACACGCCCCCAACGGAGTTCACGCGCAATGTCGAGCACAGGACATTGCAACTGCCGGATACCTATCACATGAGCTTCCCGGCCGATGGCTTCGGCCATATCCTCCACCAAATCAGGGTTGAAAGTGGACCCTTGCGCAATAGCCTGTGGAAATATCGTGCACCCATCCTGCAATACCCCATTGATGCCTTCCACGGTAATCAAGGCCGGAATCCCCCACGGTGTCCGTGTACGGAGATGATGTTGGAGTTTTTTAAACAGTTCGGCTGCTTCTTTCGCCGTCTTGCTCATCTCATGCATCGTACCTGTACTCTCCTTATAATGGCTTTCCACGGCATTAATGTCACTGTTGGAATTGTTTTGCAGTTGCAAGACCTTCTCATGCAAAGTCATGCGCCTCAGCAAATCTTCCACCCGTTCTTCCACGGGCAATGAGGCATCTTGGTAGCGTGGCTTCTCTTCAGCCACAGATGGTAAGGTGCCGCAAATCAACAACGCGGCAAATAAGAACTTTTTTTTCATTTTTTATCGTCCAACTTATTGAGTAAATAAATCATAAACATGCAAAAATAACATTCTTTCGGTCGTCTGATGAAATAAGTTTGCTCCAAAAAGCAACGGTTTTGGCGCAAGCCAAACGGGACTACCCCGGCATCCCGGAGCATTCGTCCTTACGTTCCAAGAAAAAGGCCCGGACGACCTTCACAGGCCATCCGAGCCCAACAACCTAACCTAATTCACAGTTAATCACTTAAACTGTGCTTCTTTATTTTACAATCTTGGCCACTTTGCCACCGGCTTCCACCACGAATACGCCCTTACCGTTCACCGTAATGGCTTCATTGGTTCTGCCTGAACCGACTTCAGAGCCTTGCATATTGTAAATATTCACTTGTACATCTTCGTCAGTTACTACCGTCAGCACGTCACCATCCACAACCACTTTCAAAGCCGCTGAAGTTGACATCGGTTTTACGCCATCAGCCCCTTCCGTCACCGTAACATCCGTCGTAACGAACGGAGTGGCAGCATAAGCGTAGTTCACGGCTTGCACACCCACTGTATAATCACCTGCCGGTAATTTGTCGAAAGTGTAATATTGATAATCTTCCGCATAAGTAGTCGCATACGTCCCAAACATCTGATAAGACAACTGTTTGCCCGTCTCTATGTTAGCCGGGACCAAAATACGGAACACGTTCCCGTCCTTACTCCGTGCATACACATTATACATCGCCGCATTACCATTGTTCATCTCCGAACGATCCCATTTCAAAGTAATGCAACCTTTTCCGTTTTCCGCTTCTATGATTTCCGGCTCATCGGGCATAATGACTTCCGCACCCTCCGTCACGTTATAACTGGGAATCGCATCATCAGCCTTATCCGTCCAGTCGGTACTCATGATATCCAACAGGCCGTCTCCGTTCACATCCCCAAAAGTCGCATCCATGGTCTGTCCATCACCATCGCTTTGAGGAATTCGTGCCCCATAGCATTCTGCCGTCCAATAATCGGCATATTGCGGATAGCCATAAGCACCAACCTGCCCTTCGCTAATACTGAACAAACGACTCCATGAATAAGCCTGACCGAATTTCTCAGGCACGGACTCGTCTTGGCAAATTTCGTCACAACAACCACGTTGATAGAAATCGGGAATGTCGTCCCCATTGAAATCGGCAAACATAACGCCCAATTTCGCCACCGTATGTGCAGGAAGAATACCTGTAGTCCATTCTTCCACAGACGCATAATCTTCACCCATGCCGAACGTCAAATAACTCGAGAAACGTGGCCTGCCTCCCGCAACAGCCCCATGAATCCACAAATCCATCTTACCGTCCTGGTCAAAGTCGGTAGCCAACATCAAACCGGAATCCATTCCCCAGGCCGAGAAGACATCCCTTACCTCATAATTCGCATCTCGCGCAATACCCAACATATCCAAAATACCCTGAGCAGCCCCGACAAATCTGTCTGTCACATCTTGGAACTCTCCATTTTGCAGGTTACGATAAAAACGGATTTCATCTCCTCCAATCTCTACTCCGACCAACTTACCCTCTGTACCGTCAGCCCAACCTGTAGACACAATATCCAACCAACCGTCGTTGTCGAAATCTATAAATGCCACCGAACCATGAGACAAAGGTTTGGCCTGCATAGTCGGTTCCTCGGTATATTCGCCTTCTACCGTCGTACCGGTTTCCGGGTCATATATGCTTTCTCCCAATTTATATAACCCCTTCCGGTTGGGTTCTTTGTCAAATGGCAGAGGATGGAACACGTTCACATTCTCAAAACGCTCCCCGTTCACGTTACGGAACAACTTGACAAAACGCCCCTCTGTAGGAGCCTGTCCTGTAATCAACAAATCTGTATAACCGTCACGGTCATAATCCCCGGTCACTAAAGACGCATACTGTGAGCCTTCATTAAAGAGGAAATTATCATCGCCGGTGTAATTAAATGCAGCCAACGCCGCATCTTCCACAGTCTCGAACTGTCCTCCGCCTAAATTTTTCACCAATGTGTAACGGGGATTCAATCCTGACATGTTTCCACCTTGATTCAAGGTTATAAAATCCACCAACCCGTCGGAATTAAAATCAAAAGGTTGGCTTCCGAAGCCACGAAGAGAAACAGGCAGTCCGTTCTTCATACCTACAAACTTCTCGGTCACAATGGTATCCATCACGACCTTGCCGTCCAATATGGAATCCTGCAACTCATACGAACCGTCTTCGTGCCATATCGTATCCAAAGAATAGACTTTTTCGTACGTTGTCTCATAGTCAAAGATGGCTTCCAAATTAGCAGAAAAAGCACCATCCCCATTGGAACGGGCCAACACGCCGCGACATGCCCAACCGTTTTCACAGGATGTACCTCCGTAATACACGTCCATGAAACCGTCATTATCGAAGTCGGCCACAATAGGGCATCCACGATGCACGGGCCATCCCACTTGGTCGCGGAAGTCCCGATTCTGTTCAAACGTTACACGCTGTGCCTCGGCTGCCTGACACAAGGCTAAAGCCGCACAACAAGTCAACACTGTTTTAAAAGTAGCATTTTTCATGTCTTCTGTATTTTTATTCGTTTAAAGTTATTTTCGAAAGACCCGGACTGCCTTCTAAGGCCGCCCGGGCCTTCATTCACATTCAATCACTATAACCGTTTTACCTATTTCACGACCTTGACGGCCTCATTTCCGGCCTTTACCACGAATACGCCCTTGCCATTTACGGTAATGGGTTCATTCGTCATTCCCGAAGCTACCTCGGCACCTTGCATGTTATAGACATTCACCGAGATATCACTAGCACTCGTCACAACAATAGCATCACCATTGACAATGACCTGCATACCCCGTGCCACAGACTGCGAAGACACACCCACATAATCACTCTCCGTCACAGACACCTCGGTCGTGGTCCATGCCGTAGCCTGATAAGCATAATTCACAGCCTGCACCCCCACGATGTAATCACCCACAGGAAGCTTGTCAAAGACATAAGAAGCTGCACCATCCTCATTACCTATATTCACATAACAACCAAACATAGCATAAGCCAACTGCTTTCCAGTCTCAAGGTTAGCCGGAACCACCATGCGCAGCGCACCGCTTTGCTTGTCCTGTATATAAAGGTTGAACATGGCCGGATTGCCATTGTTCATATCCGAAGCTTCCCATTCCACAGTTACACGTCCTTTCTCCGGAGTAACATTCACTTCACCCACTTCCTCCGGAGCATAAAATTCCACTCCGGTCTTATTCCAACTGATAACCTGTTGGTCGTTACGCCCATTGTCCGGACTTCCTGTATAATCTGAAGTGAGAAGCTCCATATTATAATCGTTATCAAAATCTCCGAAGTTGTTCACGCTCGGCTCGCTTTTGGCCAGATAACCGCCAAACACCTCATTGCTTTCATCATTGAAGAAATAGGTATTATAAACCGTACTATTATCGCTTAAATCCACAAAACGCCCCCATCCTGCGGCTTCTCCTGTGGCAGGATTGACCTTGGAAGTCCATCCGTTGGTCATATAGTCCGGATAATCATCCCCATTCAAATCCACACAAATGAAACGATAGCAGGATGCCATGGCGGCCGGAGTAATATCGGTGGGGATTTCTTCAAACCGGAAACCGTTTTCATCCGATATGTTTCTCAGTTGGTTAGATTGCTTTAACGTACGGGTACCACCCCAACCCCAAGAGCATCCCTGTGTGCCTAACTGCATCAGGTCGGTACGTCCGTCCTGATCAAAGTCCAACGCGAGGGTAATGCCTTCTTCGCATCCCCAGGCACGGAACACATCAGCCATTGTACCATCCACGGTCATACCATAAGTATTCAACACCGTACTGGCCGCTTCAATAAGCGAAGGAGAATTTGTCACATCCTGAAACTCGCCATTCTGTAGGTTCTTGTAGAAACGGATCTGGTTACCGGTGATTTCCCCCATATTCTCACGCGCCTCTGCATATCCTGTCACAACCACGTCCAACCAACTATCACCATCCAAATCAATGAACACGACAGAACCGTGGGACATTTGCATAGGTTTCAGCGTAGGCTTGTCTATATATGCTCCCGGAACATCCGCACCGGTCTCAGGATCTGTTGTATCTTCGAGTTGTTCATAGATTCCTTTTTTAGTCAGTTCCTCATCGAATGGCAGCGGATGGAAAACCCGCGCTTCCTCGAAATGGTCACCGTTCACATTACGCAATAACATCGTATAACGTCCTGCAGGCCCATTACCGCAAAGCAACACATCCGTGAAACCATCCTTATCATAATCCCCCGTCACCAATGAACCGTAAGGGCTATTCTCATTAAATTTGTCACCATTGGTATTAGAAGACAATCCACCTATACTAGAAAGAACCGGATCCTCCAACACCTCAAACTGCCAATCTCCCTTATTGATGACCAATACATAACCTTGCGATGTGCCGGTATCATTTCCACCGGTATTAAGAATAATGAAGTCCACCAAACCGTCATTATTGAAATCAATGGGCTGGCTACCTTGCCCGAACGCCGTGCGCGGCAGTCCGTTCTTCATGCCTACAAACTTCTCGGTCACAATAGTATCCATCACGACCTTACCGTCCAATATGGAATCCTGCAACTCATACGAACCGTCTTCGTGCCATATCGTATCCAAAGAATAGACTTTTTCGTACGTTGTCTCATAGTCAAAGATGGCATCCGTAACCCCTTCAAACTGACCGTCGCCCAAGTTCTTGACCAACACGCCACGCGACTGCCAACCTTTGTTCTCGGAAGTTCCGTTCAAGTACATGTCCATCCATCCGTCATTGTTGAAGTCGGCCACAAAAGCCCGGCTCCGATGACTCGGCCATCCGCCCATATCACCCAACGTGAAGTCTGCCTCAAACGTCAGAGGGTCTTGTGCCTGCAACCCTTGGACACCAGTCAAGGCCGCAGCTCCCAACATCATTTTAACTACTAGTTTTCTCATATTTGCTAAAATCATTTATTACTTTAAAAACCATTCACTTTCATCCATCAGACGGGCTTTGACGGCCTCGCCCCCATTTCCAAAACGGGCTGCCACTTTCTCTGCTGCATAAGCCGGCCAACGCCCACGGTGGCGTGCAATACGCATCAAATCGAAGAAACGGCTGCCTTCGAAAGCGGTCTCTGCGGCCATTTCATCAATGATACGGTCTTCTACATATTCGATAGAATCAGCCTTGGCGGCAGCCAAACGGATGGGGTCTTTGGAAACCACCACCGTATCTTTTTCCTCTCCCGTCTCACCGTCTACCACCTTGATGGTATCATACGGTGTATAATCCGGGATGAGATAATCCGAGGTAGGAAAGCCTATGGCCCGCCCACGCCCACGGGTTGCCGTACCTACATTATTATCGTAGGAATCGGACGTAAAGTCCAAAAACATTTCCCCCGTGCGTTCAGATGCCGGAATCCTCGTCGTATTGGCCAAATTTGTCTTGTTCAAGCCGTATGCCAAGACAGCAAAAGCCGTAGCCGGACGCCCGTAACGGTTGATGGCCTCAGCCAAACGCAAGTAAACCTGTGAAGTACGGTATACCGGCAGATTACGTACATAACGCAATCCTCCCAACGCTTCATTTTCCGGATCCTCCACTCCGCCAGATGTGGACAAGGAATAGAATTTATCAATAAGCGCACCCTTATAATCCCCCAAACCATCGGTAGTATAAGACACAGAAGAAGTTGTACCATTCGAGAACTCAAACAGCCCACGTAAATCCCCAGTAAAGAATCCCTGTATACGGGTGGTATTTTCGGCGGCATAGTAATGTGACACACGTGACATCCAACCCACAAAAGAAGTTGTAGGTACAATCGAAGGCACTTCATTGTATGACCAACGTACCAACTGTGGGTGGTAAGCATCGGGACGGGAACTGTACACCAAAGAAGAAAGTAATTCATTGGAACCTGTATTCACATAAGCTGATATCCAAGCTGCAGACCCACCCGTACGAGCCGTATTCGTCCAATAGTTACCATAAGAACTTGTCAATGTCAGCTTACGTTTGTCTATCAGACGGTAATATGCCGTAGCAGCTTCCGCATAACGTCCCAAGAAAAGATACAAGTCGCCCAATACCATATTTACGGGGAGGAACATCTTGCGCGAATCGAAATTGTCTATCGTCCCATAATCCAAGGCACGTACACCTATATATGGTGTCAAATCATCAATCAGCAGCTGTGCCAAATCTTCAAGCCCCTTCTGCGGATACTCCTTGAGTGCGGCCTCCAAGCTCAACACGGGTTCTTCAATCCAACTGACTTTCCCGGCCGCCAAGGCCAGTTGCCAATAGGTCCAAGCCCGTATCACTTTGATTTGCGCATATTCGGGAATCATAACCTTGTCTTCGTAAAACACGATATTCGTGTCCATCTTCGCTATGGCATAATTACAGTTGTTAATAATATTGTAATAATCATAGAACGAAGCATACTCGTTATCCGACGAGACCTTGAAATTGGAAATCTCCTGAATATCCACTTTTGCATCCTCGGTCGCTTCCATCAGGTCGCCGCGCAACTCGCCCAACAGCACATAGCGGTCGCCCAAACGTTGCACCTGCGAAAGAATACCCAACACGGAATAGAGAGAGTCATTAGGAGAATCCAAACGGTTGTCCTCCTCAAAACCTACCGTAGTAGAATCTGTCTCCATCATATCCGTACAGGCGGGGAAAGCTGCCATGCAAGCACAAACGACACCCACAGCTTTCATATAGTTTTTGATAAATGTCTTCATATTCACTTTCTTATTTTGCATTACAAATTCAATTTCACCCCAATCTGGAACGAACGCGACTGTGGCACCAACCCTGCATCCACACCTTGGTAAAGCACGGACTGACTGTATGAAAATTCAGGATCCGTACCCAAATACTTCGTCAGCGTGCAAAGATTGTTCACTGCCGCCCATACCGATATTCCTTGCAAGAATGAGGTAGAACGTACGGGAACACGGTAAGACAACATCAGGCGTTTAAATTTCAAATAGGACGCGTCCTCAATCCAACGGTCTGAGAAACGGGCATTCCCCATCGGGTCATCAAAAGTGGCACGAGGAATATCTGTCACTTGGCCATCTGCCATCCAACGGTTCTCCATAGCTATGCTTTGGTTGGACAAACTGCTGCCCGACTCCAAGTTGGCACGCAAAGCATTATAGGCATCATTACCCAAAGAATAAGTAAAGAGTGCCCCCAACTCCAAATCACGCCAACGGAAGTTCAAATTGAAGTTACCATAGATGTCCGGATTCGGGTCACCGATGATCACACGATCATCTTCCCCGATGATACCGTCCTTAGAATGATCCACGAAACGCATGTCACCGGCCGAGAAAGGAATACGCTGCCCCGAAGAAGAAAGAATGGCAAGCCCGGCATCTGCCGCCTCTTGTGCTGTGGCATACACCCCGTCGGTCTGGTAACCATAGAACACGCCCACCGGCTGTCCTTCTGTAGTCAATACCGTTCCTCCGGCCAATTCCGTAGTGAAACTGCCATTGGGCAAGGATGTAATTTTATTCTTATAATGGCCTACGGTCAACCCTATATTGAACTTGAAATCTTTCGTATCCACGATACGGGCATTAGCCGCAATTTCAAATCCCTGATTTTCCATTTCGCCATTATTGTCATAATAATATTGCAAACCAGCCTCTTCGTTCAAGGAACGGAGCGTCACCAGATCTTTCGTTTTGGAATAGAAATAGTCGATGTTCATGCTCAAACGATTGGACAGGATACTAAAGTCCAATCCTACGTTAGCCCGACCTGTAGTTTCCCACTTCAACTTTTCATTCCCGATATTGCTCAAAACAATTCCCGTCGCATCATTAGCCACCAAAGATGATGTGAAATAAGTACGGTTGGCATAAACAGGCAAATTACCGTTACCGGCCATCGTATAAGCCACACGCAACTTCAGATTGTCAATGAAGTCCACGTTGCGCATAAACTTCTCGGAAGAAATAAGCCAGGCTCCGCTGACCGACGGGAAATATCCCCACGACACACCGCATAAGTCTATACCTCCGGCTTCGTTACCAAAACGAGAAGAAGTCTCCATCGACATACCCAAGTTCAGGAAATACTTGTTCATAAAACCATAATCCGCATTCAAATACCAAGACATGTTACGGTCCATGTATTCCGTCCCGAAAAGATAACGCAAATCACTTGTCGTATTGGACAAAGCTGTCATATAGTCGGAGCCCGTATTGTACCCTTGGCCGTATGTATACTTGAAATAGTCGTTATAAAAACGATAGCCCAAGGCTGCGGACAGATTATGCCGGTACCCTTTCAGGATGTCCCATTTTAAATAGGCATCAAGCGAAAGGGAAGTCTGCCGGGCCATAGAGCTGCGAACTTCATTCAACGCCGTAGCGTACACTTCACCCAAACTATTGTAAAGCGGTTCGTTCGCTATGCCTGCATCGGGAATAAACAAGTCTTCATTTTCCTTATCATAAGAAAAACCGAAAAGCGCGGCAGCCTCCAAACGGTCGGTAATCTGGTAAGTCGGACGCAAGTTCAATGTAAAACGGTATTTATCAAGCGTCGGCATATTATCTTTCTCCAACAGAGCCAACGGATTACCATAATTCAACTCATCCACATCCGTCAAACGGCCGCTCAAAGAACCACTTTCATTATATTGATAAGGAGAATAAAGCGGCGACTTTACCAATGCAAGGTAATACGGTGAACGCATCCGGTCCAATCCGTCAAAAGTCACCTTATGTCCAGTTTGCGTATAAGCAATGTCGAACAATATCTTGAATTCGTCTGTCAACTTGATGTCTGAATTGAAGCGCACATTCAGGCGATCGAACTTTGTTCCATCTATGTTTCCATTATTTTGGGCATATCCCAAGGAGAAACGGTAAAGAGCTATGTCATCACCACCCGACACAGATATACCATAATTTTGGATAAAAGCCGTTTTGTTGATTTCATCCATCCAGTCGGTATTATTATGCACCGCACGGTAAAAAGACCGCGAAGGGTCATCGTTCGTAAACTGGAAATCTTCCACTTCATGCCTATCCATACCAGACATGACATCAGTGGCATAGCGACGGTAAGCATCAGCTCCCATCACAGGCATAGTCTCAAAAGGTGTTTGGAATCCAAAAGAAATATTAGCATCTATCTTCGTTGCCATCTCTCCGGCACGCTTGGTTTGAATCAACACCACACCATTCGCCCCTCGTGCCCCCCAAATAGCCGAACCGTTCTTCAACACCGTTACCTTGTCTATATCCGACGGGTCAAGCAAAGTCAGCGGGTTATTGTAATATCCGTCCACGGTAGAAATGCCCTCCTCATGAGACTGCCATACCACACCATCGACCACGAACAATGGTTGGGAAGACAGATTCAAAGAATTATAACCACGTACAAAATAGGAAGCACTCGCCCCGGGTTCACCCGAACGGGCAGAAGTACGCATCTGGCCGGCCAATAAGGAATTCATATCTTCCGTCATGCTTAACGCACCGGAAGTAAAGCCATCTACCGCAACCCGTCCGTCTGACACGGACATTTCGTCGTCATAATAAGAATGCCCCGGTACGGTATAGAGCGACACGTTTACCTCCGTCCGCCCCTTGACAGCCACCACTTGACGGGAATACCCCGGCGCATCCACATAGAGAGGCACCCGCAAATCAGGCAAACCAATCTCGTACTCACCTTTTTCATCGGTCATGGCCGACACATTCACATTCGGGGTCGTGATACGGGCACCGGCAAAACCTTGCCCAGTCACGGCATCCACAACCCGGCCTTTCACATGGTAAGGCATCCGGACCTTTTCTGCCTGCCCGGCCTTTACCGAATCTGCGGGAACCGGCTCCTGGGCCTGCAATGCAAAAGAGAAGAAAGCCAATCCGGCCATCGTTCCCGTAAGTTTCAACAAATAAGAATTAAATATAGAATACATAACTCATCATGCTTTAAGGATTAACAAATCAAGGTACAGGCACGAAACGAATCCGGTCGACACGGAAACGGCGACGATACTTCACATTCACTTCCGGAGCTTTCACATTGGTACGGATACGGAATGTCGTACGTACTTTCACATCGTCCGTGGAATTATCCTCATCCATGAACCACATACCATCATAATAATTGGCTGCGGGCAGTTCCAATGCTTCCCAAACTTTCAAAGTCTTCACTTTGTTGTCGCCTACACTGTCTCCTCCGATAATCAAATCCGGATCGTCATCATCGTCACGCGAGATATTGGCAGTACCATTCTTGTCAGCGCGCGGATAAACCAATCGGAACTCCAACCGCGTTTTTTCCTCGGCCAAAGCGACTCCGTCAATGACGGGGGGAACAAAATCCACATATACGTCGTATTTACCGGCCAAAATCTGAGGTATCTCAAAAGTAACTTCCGCTGTTCCCGTAGCATTGGTCACCTCCAGATAACTATTGTTGCTCACACCCTGCACGGCACTGTTGGCATCCGTATTGCGCACATAGGCACTTGTACTGGTACTCGTAGTACGACCGTTCAAATACTCGGCTTCCACTAAAATTTCTTTATTCCATGTACAAGTGTCATCTAAAACCAAATCTCCTTTCGCCAAGTACATCAACCCGTTGGAACCATCCAGTTTCGTATAAGGCGCAAAATAACGGCCTGTCTGATAAATCACATTTCCCGTAACTGTCACCAAAGAATCCTTTGATGCCGGGTCATCAACCCTTCCCCTGAATGTCAAACCGTTCAGGATAGCCTGCCCCGTCTGTACATCACGAATCGAATCAGCCACAGCCTCGTCCGCATTATACGTCGTAAAATAAGGACTGATATGAGCATAGGCTTTGTCCCAAGCTTCGTTGTCCGGCAGAATCATGGTATAAAGCGAGTCTTCATCATCAATATGGCCAATACCATAATAATCATTATAAAGCATCGGATTGTAATCCACAAACACCGAATCCGTTCCGACGCTGGCTGATGCATCATACCTCTTTTCTATAAAACGGTTGATGAACTCATACACCTTGGAATATTCAGGATAAACGGACATATATTCATAGAAATTATAACGGTAAGGAATGGTGTCGCTCAGTTTGTGCAGAATACCATTAACCGCCCGCTCATTACCTTCCTCCAAAGCCGTCCCATTGAAAGAACCCGTCCCGTCATACGCCATACGTTTACCGTTTAACATATAGATGTACTTCCCCGGCTGAGTGGAAGTAGGGTTGCTGTAACGGGCGATATGATTACTTACCAGGCGTTCCAATGCAGCACGGTCTGTCATGTCTACATTCGCCAAGGCCTCGTTTACCGGCGCCCACACAGTATAAGTCTGGTTAGATGCAAGCAAGCTATCCGCCCCCGTCTTTTCCACTATTTGGGCGAAAGTACTCAACGACGCGTCATTACGGAGCAAAGCCATCAGGCTGACCTGAGGCACACTACCATTCAAGTCGTAATGCGCATCCCACTCGTCGTTACAGGAAACAAACAACGCCGCCCCCGATAACAAACAGATGATTCCTTTATTTATTTGTTTCATTTGTTCTTACTTTCTTAATAGTTATTACAAGCGATCCTCATCACGAATCATATCCACTGGAATAAACTCGAAATAGTCGATGGAAAACTCACGACCTGCGAAATCCACACTACGCATACGCAACTTATGTGCCCCATAATCTTGGAAACTATACTGGTTCACAATATAACGCAAAGCCTTATACCAATCCCTAAGCGGAATGTTATCATGTGCATACCAACAAGATTCAGGTGCCTTCATGTACCCCAAATTACGCATCATCTTATCATTTTCCACTCCATCGTCCGCAGTCGATTCATCAGCCACCCATCCCGTACGGGCATCGCCTTGCACGTCTCCGATTTTTAAATCGACAGGCGTCCCTGTGATAATCCCATCAAAATAGATTTGTCCCATTCCACGCCATCCTTCGGCATTATAGCCGATACGGAACTCCCAATTTCCAGGCGGAATAGGCAACAAGCGCAAAGTGAAGTCATAATTGTCCTTCATATTGATCTCGTCACCTTGGAAAGCCGCCCATCCTTGGCTTCCCCACATCAGGCATGAGCAAGCATCGTTAAATGTAAAATACTCCCCACAATAATCCGGAGTGACCGTATAACCATTTGCATCGGAAATATCCACATTATGCCAACGAATATTATTGTTAGTCAACTGCGGAGGTAGTGACATGGCATCGAAACGAATACGTTTGTGCAATACATCATTACGCATTACCGCGTCGTCATACACCAATATATTCTTCAGCGTATGGATGTAACCATTCAATGCTTCGATGTTGCTATTCGCCTCGTCTATGCCCACGTAATCTCCATTGGATTGTTGGTTAATCTTATTACCGGCCTTGATTTCCATGATGCGATAAGTGTACATGGTTTCATAATATTCCACCAGTTTATCCGCATACGTCGGATTAATCAACGCCGCCGGCGTATCAAACACCATGTCATTCGTGGCCATCTGACGGTTCAGCAAGTGATAAGCGACGAAACGATGTAACGGATTCTTCTCGCTCCTATAATTACCCAAATCCTCAGAACCGTAATACGTACGGGCATAGTTCTCCAAACTTACCAAAATCTCTTCGCGAGTATTACCCGTAATTCCTGCCTGCTTCAACAATTCATCCGGCTCGCAAAAAGCAGTCCAACCATAACGGCGGCTCGTCGGCACATGCAACTTATAGTCGCCATATTGATACATATCCGACCCATAAGTATTCACATAACTTTCATCATAAAGTTTCTCCATTCCTTCGTTCAAACCGGAAGCCTCATAAGCCATAGCCCATATAGTCAGGTTCTCGTTATTTTGCATCACCTCCAAAAGGGTCATTTCTGAAGGTTGGATAACCTTGTCCACCACATGGATTACTCCGTTATGCACTTCCTGATCCAAACGTTCCACACGAGCCTGCCCGTTTACCCAAATCTCCCGTCTGTTATCTGCCGAAGTTGTAAACGAAAGAATCAAATGACGCTCAGATAAAGTCATAGAAGACAAAGAACCGGCAACAAACTCCTGTGAAGTATATTCCGCAGTACCTCTAATCACACAGTTGTACACAATCTTTTGCGCCTCCTCTGCCGGAATGTCGTCCAAAGACTTATTGTTTGCCGATAAATAAGCAGCAATGGCGTCATTATTGGGCACAAAACAAGTATAATGGCCATAAACCTCCAATAAGGCATCCGCCCCACACTTGGTTATCAATTGGTAAAAATCCGACAATTCGGGGTCGTTCTGGCAAAATGAAGCTACCGTCTCTCCCGTAAACGTGTACATGGCATCAGCATCAATATCATCGCTATCGCAAGACACCTGTACGCCTGAGAAGCATAAGACCGCTACCGACCACAGCCCCCACTTAAATAATTTATGTATATTGTTCATAATCGTCAATTTTTAGAAATATCGTCCGAAGTTTTATAAAATGCGTTTTGTTCCAACAAGGAGTTCAAACGTAATTCATCCTGATGAATAGGCATATAAATGGCTTCTTTGTCGTTAATCTTACTGAGTACTGTACTTTGGTTTAAACTCATAGCCACATATTTACGTAGCAAGTATGTGTTAACCAAAGCCGTCACATTACCTTCACGACGTGCCCGACGCACAATGTCAAAATAACGCTTGCCTTCAAAAAGGAATTCACGCTGACGTTCATCGAAAACCAAATCGCGAACCGCTGATTGCGGAGTAGAGGCGGGATATTGCACTTTTAAACTTCCAGATTCCAAATCAGGGTGCGCCCTGTCATAAGTATAAGAAACCATGTCCACGGCACCGGCAATGTCCCCCAACTCGACCAAAGCCTCGGCCTTCATCAAGTACACGTCGGCCAAACGGTAAACAATCCAATTGGACTCATTATTCCCGTATTGGAAATTATTGGACTTTACCTCTTCAAAATCCGTAGCATAACAATAAGACGTATATTTCTTAATCATATATAACCCGTCCTCTACATAAGACTGGGCACGGCGCATATCCAAGCCGTCCCACCAATCCTCTCCATTCTGTCCGTCGAAATCAAGCGAAGACAACAACGGGGAAGAGTTATTGGAACTTCCATAAAACGTGTTGACCGCCCCATTGGTCGTATTGGGATCGAACTGCAATTCCCAAATACTTTCATCGGAATTTCCAGTTGCCGGGCCAAACACCGTATTAAAATAGGTATCAGCAGGTAAAAGAGCCAACGGATTTGTCGCCGTGGTCAGAATCTTATTGCAATAGTCTACACATTGACGATAATTCCCCCTCCACAAACTCATATCAGCAATCAAAGCCCAAATAGCCTTCTGCGTTACTCGCCCACGGGTATAGGCCGTGTTTTCACCATATTCTGTCACGGCCACATTTTCTACAGTCTTTAAGTCACGAATCAAAGTATCCAAGACATTCTCAAACGGAGTTTGTCCGACTTGAAATCTTTGCGTGTCGTCCACATAAGGCGTTTCCATATAAGGTATGTCCTTAAACGTGCGTGCCAACGTAAAATAACAGAATGCTCGGATTCCCTTGGCTTCTGCCAAATATTGGTTCAAGTCTTCCTCCGTAAAGTCCGCATCGCGTTCCCTCACCATTGGTGCGTTTTGAATCACCGTATTACAATAGTTAATGACCGTATAAAAATCATTCCACTTGCAATAGCTGTTGGCCTCGTTCAGGTTAGCATTCAGGATATAACCGATTTCCGTATCCGTCCCCAAACCATTTATCACATTATCAGAACGTAATTCACCCCATACAACCAAACGACGCATGAAGCCGTCTTCCAACATAGCCCTATAACAGGCCCCCACGGCACTTTTCACGTCTTGCTCATCTTTCCAAAAGTCCTCGGCCACCATCTCGGACTGCGGCATAATGCCAAACCAGTCATCACAGGAAGCCGTGACACCCAAGAAAGGCAAACTTAGGAAGAAGACACCTATTTTATATATATACTTTTTCATCTCACATTTATTTTTAAAGGTTAAATACCTACGGTCAAGCCAAACGTAAAGTAGCGTGAACGCGGTGTACGATTCTTGTCCTCGCTCACCCCGATATTGTTCGGTGAAATTTCAGGATCTGCACCGGTATATTTAGTTATTGTAAACATGTTGTTCAATGTCAAGGAAAGATTGAGAGTATTCAGATGTGCCTTTTTCAACAACTTCGGATCGAAAGAGTAATTCAATGTCAATTGCTTCAAACGTAGAAAAGAACCATCTTCTACAAAGCGATCACTACCCAACCAGTTATATCCACTCTGGAAAAGAGCACGCGGGATTTCCGTCATATCCCCATCCTTGCGCCAACGCCAGTTCGTGGACACGGACTGATTCTCCGTGTTGTACATGCTCTCGGAATACATCCGTCCGTAATTAATAATCTTACCCCCCACGCGATAGTTGAAGAACACATTCAAGGAAAGGCGTTTCCAACGGATGGTCGTACCGAAACCACCATCGAATTTCGGGTTGGAGTTACCCAAATACACGATGTCCAATTCGTCTATCGTACCATCATGGTTAATATCTTCATAAATTGCATCTCCCCCACGGAAACGGTATTCATTCGTCGTTCCGTATGCGAAATACATCGGGATGGGGTCACCGGAACCATCCAACACCACATTGCCATTGGCATCACGCACCACCGGTGCCGTGGCATCCGGCTTATCCGGTTGGTAAGTATCGTATTGGTACACGCCCTTATACCGGAAGCCATAAATGGAACCGAAAGAGTTATTCACTTGGAAACGGTTCAAGTAAGACCCGTTCGAGTAGTTGAAGTCCGCATTATAGTTATGCAACACATTCTCATCCAAGTCAATAATGGTGTTCACATAGTTCGAAAAGTTCAAACTTAAATCTACAGACCAGTCGCCACGCTTCACCATGTTGTTCGTGCTGAACTCTATTTCCCAACCATCATTGTCCATCGTACCGCCATTGATATAGGATATGGAGCCGAATCCCGTTGAAGACGGGATGGACTGGTCCTTGAACAACAAGTCATCCGTACGACGGTGGTACACGTTCGCCACCAAACGGTAACGCCAGTCGAAAAGGCTCAAGTCCACACCCAAGTTATAAGAAGTAGAACGCTCCCATTTCAAGTCTGTCAACTGCAAAGAGGCCGGTTTGATAGCCGGAATGTCAATGTAACTAGTCCCGAAACTATTGTAACGGGCATAATGCAAGTACTCGTAGTCCGGACGGTTACCGGTCACACCATAACTCAAACGCAAGGCAAACTCATCCATCCAGTCATCCGCAAAATCAAAGAATTTCTCTTCTGAGATAAGCCATTTCACCGATGCAGAAGGGAAGAAGCCCCAACGGTTACCTGGTCCGAAACGCGTACTGCCATCCCAACGTGCAGTCACATCGAACACGTAACGGTCAAGCAGGAAATAATGGCCCTGCAAAAGGAAAGCCATATTGCGCCCCTCGCTCCGCTCGCTCTTGAACGTATTCAGATGCCCCAAGTTGGTCACGTCCGTAGCCGAAGTGGAAGCTAGCCCGTAACGTTCAAACTCTTGGTTCCTGGAATTGGCCATGTCCATTTCCCATTTCCCGTAAAGCATCAGGGAATGTGCCTCTGGAAGCTTGGGCTGCCATGTCAAATCATGAGCCGTGTAGATAGAAAAAGCTTCGCTCTCCTTTCCGTATGCCTTGTTCACGCTCCCGTCGTTCCAATTCTTGGATGTCGTCTCACGCGGCAAGAACTTGGTATCCTTGACATTTTCAGAGTCGAATTTGATATAACCCGAGTAACGGAGTTTGGCTTCGCCTGCGGGATCCAAAAAGTCATATTGCAAACGCAAGGTGGGCATGATACGCATGCTTGTCTGTTGATAAGAAGCCAAATTACCGATAGCCACGGGATTACGCAAATTCTTTTGGGCATCATCCAACTGCGAATTTTGCGCTATATTGAAATAAACATCCGTGTTATTTCCATTGGCATCCTGCCGGAAAATCGAAGCATTCGGCATGCGCTTGCGGGCAATGTTCAAAAGATTGTCCTCACCGTAAGGGTCATCCGTATAGTTCTTGTCATTATCCGTATAAGTGATGGAAAAATCCGCTGAAAACATCATCCGCGAACTTACGTTGTAGTCCAAATTCATACGGTTGGAGAAACGGGTCATTTCCTGGCCGATAATGGTACCCGTCTGGTTATAATAACCGAACGAAGCACGGAATTTGGCCTTATCACCACCACCGCTCACCGAAAGGTTGTGGTCGTGGGTAAAACCATGCTTGATGACCTCATCCATCCAATCCGTATTGTTGTTAAAGTTCTCAAAATCCTGAGCCGTTCCGTATGCAGAAATGAACTGTGAACGGTCATAGCTAAACTCTGGGATATTGCAATCTTGTTGGGCACGATTGAAATAAGCCTGTTTCATGAGCATCGTGTAATCATCGCCATTGAGCAATTCCGTACCCTTCGGCTGGGTATAACCTGAAAAACGATAGGAATAGCTTACACGTGTAGGTCCTGTCGCACCCTTCTTTGTCCGGATGTCAATCACACCATTGGCACCGCGGCTTCCCCAAATGGCCGCCGCCGCACCGTCTTTCAAGACTGTGATTTCTTCGATGTCATCCGGACTGATACACAACAAGGAGGCAAACTCTTCCTGGTCGGCCGAAGCGAAGTCGAACGAATCGTCGATATTACTTTCAAAAGGAATACCGTTCAGCAAGATAAGCGGCTGTGAATTGGAATTGATAGAAGTGATACCACGGATACGCATCACCGTGCCACTACCCAAGTCACCCGAATTGGCCACAATATCCAAGCCCGCGATACGTCCTTGCAAGGCATCGTCAATGGAAGGCACGGACACCCCTTCGATGGCTTTCGTATTAAACTTCTGCATCGCACCGGAATATTCCCGCTCGGGAATAGCCAACGCACCGCCACCTGTCACCAACTTAGATGCTTTGACCTGCACTTCTTTCAACACATTCTGTGTCTCTAATTTCACATCAAATTTCCGTGTCGCCCCAATAGGCAAGGTCTTACGTTTATAACCCACAAACGAAAAGTTCAAAGAATGGGACGGGTCTTTCACCTTTAATGAAAAGTTTCCGTTAAAATCCGTCAGGGCAGATGAATATATACGTCCGTTCTTGTCCTGCTCCACGACGGTGGCTCCGATGAAACCATCAGGTTCATCATCGGCATAAACCTTACCGGTGACAATTACGCCACCGCTTTGGGCATAGGCAGCTCCCCCTAAAAGGAAGAAAGCCAACC
This sequence comes from Paraprevotella sp., assembly GCF_986071375.1. Taxonomy (NCBI): domain Bacteria; kingdom Pseudomonadati; phylum Bacteroidota; class Bacteroidia; order Bacteroidales; family Prevotellaceae; genus Paraprevotella; species Paraprevotella sp. The sequence continues at coordinate 130,356 of NZ_CFQRNQ010000003.1, forward strand.
ACAATACCACTGATTTTATCTTATTTTCCATAACCTATCTGATTATTTTTTTATTAACGATAGTCTACTACATGATCCACAAGGTGGATGACTGCGTGAGAAGAAGCCGTAATTTGCGTAGCCGCCTTATAGTCGCTATTATTTACGATATAATCACGCGTAAATACATTATAATTATTCTCGTCCACCGTCACCACATGAGCCTGTGTTCCCGTGTTCTCGGAAGTAAACGTCAACTGGTTGCCATTTCCCGATACATTCAAGTACACAAAATGGTTGTTTTCATCACGGGCAGCCGTGGCATACGAACCATTATAAGAAATGCCGTCCCCCATGGGAAGGATACCGTCCACGAAATGGTAACGCAGGAAGTTCAGCAAGTAAAGCGTCTTTGCTTTTTTCTTGGCCGGATCGGTTTCAGCCGCAATCCGCTCCCAAGTCCATAATTCCGAGTCTTCGGCAAAAGCCTTGTCCAAGGCTTCTTTAGTGGGAACCAATACCGTATAACGGAAGTTGTTGAACGAAGTAACAATAGGACCAAGCCCAGATGAAGAAGTCGTTACATCCAAATCAAAAATAGGCTCCACGTCCTCATCCTCTTCAAAATAAGCCCATACACGTTCGTCGCCCTGCAGCAATTGATAGAAAGCCGCATAGGCCTCGTGTGTCTCAGCATCAGCCATCGTGTAATACACCGACTTATAAGAATCCTGCAAAATACGGTCGATAAAGAACGTATGCCCGTTGGTCATTTCATAACGTGCGGGATTACCATCTTCCAACGCAACCACATGAGCCGAAGGCCATCCCATTTCTACATCACCGAGCCCTTTGACCGACAACGCGCTGCCAACGCCTTCTGCCTGCAACACGGCACCGCCTTTAGTCAGGAAATAAGGCTGAGTGCCTTCATCCATATAACCGGAAAGAGGCTCTGTTTCATCATTGGCCACAACAATGTGCATGTCCAACAAATCTTGTAACCGATCGTTTACTTGATTCCGCTCATCCCCCGTTTCATCATCCAACGTACGAAGGAGTTCTCCTTTGTTTCCATTTTCATCCACGGCATACACATCGGCTACGACACGCCCCATGTACACCCGGAACGACCATATTTCACGATTGTCGATCTGTTCATTCGCCCAAATGGCCCATGTAATGGGATCGCGATAATCAGCCAAAGCTTTATCTGTGGGCACTAACAAATTGTAACGGCTATCAAGCGAACGGAGATAGAAATGGTATTTCAAGTTGTAATCATTGTCCACATCGTTCTTAATGGCCGGCGACATGATTGTCGTGGAGTCAGAAATCAACACCGGAGCATACACGCTTTGGTAATCCACAGGCGCGAACACTTTGTTGGTCACATAAATCAATCCGTTGTTTGCCGGAATAGTTTTCACTACATCGTTTTCCGTAATCCCCAACTCGAAACCTGCATTATCAGACATAATGTCCCAATTATGCGGCAATGCACCGTTGAACGAACGCTGTTGATGATTCTGCAAAAAAGCAGAAACCACAGTCGTGTACACACTGTCCCACTGTGGAAATTTGTCAGAAAGGAACTTACCTTCTTCAGATGTCCAATATTCCTGCATGGCCTCATTCGTAGGTACAATCATCACTCCCATATCGCCATTACCGCCATAGGCATGTGAGGCAGGGTCGTAAAGTAACGTACCATAACCATTGATATCCACTTTGCCTTCCGGGTCAGCATTAAAATCCGTTTGGTTGAAATAACGTTTGACAAACACGGTAGAATCTTCGTTAAAAATACCACCATATGCAGCCGCCAAATTGGACTGAATCGCCCCGTCATAATATGGGAAAGAGAACATGTCCAACAATTCAGCAAACTGAGAAACCTCAGGAGTAGAAGTGATAACTTCTGCCATGTTCGGCAAAGGTGTCACCACACCGTCGGCCAAATGCAAATAACCGTTCTTGCAAGTCACATCCTTGTTCTGTGCCTGCACGTGAATACCATTCACATAGAAACCGCTTGCGTCCCAAGGCATTCCCCACCCTTTGGAAATTACATTCCAATCGGACTCCGTAAGGTTGATTCGAGAAAAATACTGAGGCGTAAAGAATACCGACATTCGGTTTCCATTATCTGCCAAAAAAGTACCTCCTTTTCTTTCAAAACGCTTCCAAAAACTTGTCTTTGGCATATCCGCATAAGAAACATAAGGAACCGTGTCCAGTAGAGTCGCAGATGAAGTCCTACGCACAGCAGTACCTTCGCTCAAACCATCTGCATCAGAGGTGATGTTTGCCAACATATTGCTCAAATATGCCATGTTAAGCATTGTGGAATTGAACAAATAGCGTTTCTGCGAAGCCGGAAGATTATGTACGAAATCTGCCCCGCCGCCATGCATTCCATTTTCACGGAAATAATCGGCAAAAGCCTCATCGGTAGCAGGAAACAGAGTCTTGCTACCCGTGCGGCGCAATGTCTCTTCATAACCCAAGTCTTTCACGAGTGCCAAATAGCTCGTGTACTGACCGCTTTTCTCCAAATACTCGTAGATATTCTCACCCAACCAAGCAGGAGCCTCGTCATCATAGATGTAGTCATCCTTGCACGAACTGAACAAAGACAAGCACACCGCAGCGCAAAGGCAAGCGTTCAGGTTATTCATCTTATGTTTTCTCATATATCTTATTTATTAATAAACTATTTATTTAAAAAAATCCAAATATTCATAGGGCACCGCATCAGCCTTGTACCATTCCACGACCATCGTTTCAACTTGCGGATACTGTGACGAATAAAAAACAAAAGCGAATGAACAAGGCATGAATATTCGGGCAGGAACAATTTCTCCATCGATAGAGTTCACAGGAAAATCCATATCAAACCGATCATCATGCACTTTCAACAACACCGTCGTATGCGCCCTATCGGGTTCTTCACGAGTATACATCACAATAGATTCTATTTGTGGTATTTCAGTCAGCTCATTACCATATTCGGCAGGTCGAAAAGGATAAACTTTTAGTGCAGAGTTAGGATATTTTGTAAGGTCAACATTCTTAACTTCCGCATAAATATAGTCATACATTTCACTTCTTTCTCTACTTGTTTTATCCACTTTATTAACAGAACTATTAGAATGTTGCACATCATCCATACAGTCCGTCGTACAAGCACAAAACAACATTCCACCAAACAAAAACGATACGAATATCTTCCTCACTTCATTAAAATGACTATACTTTTCCATTCCATGATATTTTTTATTTAACATTTCAAAGTTCCATGATATACACCTATTCAATTTAATCACAATACAAAAGTAAGCACAAAGAAGCCATACAGAAGACAAAAATGCGTCAAAAAACGAAATTCATGCTTCAAAATAGGCTGAAAAACACAATAACGCACGTTTTTACCATTTTCTCACGCAACAAAGACTGTTAACTTCCCCAAGCATTAACGTTAAGTGTTTTTTCAACACTTTATAACACCTCCAAACCGAGATTTCTGTATTCTTAACACTCACAAGGAAGCACCGGATTAACGCCAACCACACAACCACAGGACACGACCTTGGCCGTCGCCTCCAGACATAAAGTCAAAATGTAACTTCTGCCCCATCGAGAATCCGATATTTCCGCCCGACACCAAGGCCAGACGGAAATATCGGATTCTCACGCATCGGGATTTTATCATTTTGAAAAGGAGAAGGAAGAAGCGGCGACATTCCGCAATGGACAAAATCCTGTTTGTCCGTACACGAAAAAAACAATGAAAGCATTCTGTCGCTTCCACGAACATTTTGCACTCCGTTTTTCAAGGATTTTTTTGGCCAAATAGAAGAAAAAAGCAAGGATACCCCAACCAGAATCTCCTTTTCCTTCACAAAAACATCATCTCTTGCGGCAGACATCCCCAAATTGTGCGGCAAATGATTTTTCGCTTTGCTCCAAATGAAAAATCGCTTGCCGCAAGAAAAACACTTAAAATGAGGAAAAGGAAGGAAAAACGGGCTTTTTCACCACTGATTTCCGTATCAGGCCAATATATTTCCGCCTAAATCAGCGTCTCCAAAAAGATTAGAAAGACCTTTCTGCTAACTTTCCGGCATAGAAAAGCCGCATCCTGTTGCAAAAAGACAGGATACGGCTTTTTACCACCTTGGCTGCACCCTGCACGGAAACAGCCGACATCACGGCATTACCGCAAATCCAAAATCTTGCCTTTGGGCTTGGCCGTCAACTCAAACTCCAACGTGCCCCCCTTCATGATGTCTGCATGCTTCAGCACATAACCGTCCAGTTTACGCCCGTTCAACCTTATGGACTTCACATAGACCGCGCCAACCCCGCCCTTACGCTTCACAACGATGGCGAACTTCTTTCCACCGGGCAGCATGATTTCCGCATGGTCCACCGTGGGGCTTCCTATCACATACTCTCCCGATGCCGGGTTTACCGGATAGAAACCGAGGGCAGAGAAGACATACCAGGCCGACATCTCGCCGCAGTCGTCGTTGCCCGCATAACCGGAAGAAGAAGTGTTGTACAAGGTACGTTTGATATGGTCCACCAACTGTTGGGTCTTGGCCGGTTGGCCGGCCATGGCATAAAGATAGGCCACGTGATGGCTGGGTTCATTGCCATGGGCATACAGGCCTACGAAACCGGAAGCATTATCGTTTTTCTCTCCACTCGTCTGGTCGGAAGTAAAGAACTCGTCCAACCGCTTGCAGAAAGCGTCTTCACCACCCGTCAGTCCAATCAAATCCGGAATGTTTTGCGGCACATACCAATAATATTGCCATCCGTTCCCTTCCGTAAAAGGATATCCCCCGTTTGCCCCATATTTATAGGGGTCGAAAGGCAATATCCATTCGCCCTTACTGTTTTTGGGTTGGAAGAATTTCGTCTCGGGATGATGCAGGTTGCGGTAGTAGGCCGAACGCTTCATAAAGAACTCATAGTCCTTGGCCTTATTCAAATGCTTGGCCAACTGCGCCGCACACCAGTCGTCGAAGCTCTGTTCCAAGGTGATAGACACCGATTGCGTCTGCAAGTCCTCCGGCATGTAACCGTATTGATCCCAAATCTCGAAAGGGGAATTGAGATGGGGAGTCGTCAGACTCATTTTCACGGCTTCATACGCTTTGTCCACGTCGATGCCCGGCAGCCCTTTCAAGATGGCATCTGCCACAACGGGCACGGCATGGTTACCAATCATGCAATAATTGTCCTGCCCCCACAACTGCCAAACCGGCAGATACCCGTAATAGTCATATTGGCGTATCATGCTGTTCACAAAATCCGTGGAGCGTTCCGGTTCCAACATCGTATAAAGCGGATGGGCGGCACGGAAAGTATCCCACAAAGAAAAAGTGCTGTAATGTACCTGTCCCACGGGCAGACGGCGCACGGAATAATCCGCAGCCATATACTCCCCATTCGCGTCGGACATCACATTCGGCTGAATCATAGTATGGTAGAGTGCCGTATAGAATATCTCCTTCTCATGCTCCCCGCTCTCTACCTGCATTTTCCCAAGCTCCTTGTTCCAAGCTTCGTATGCCTGCGACTTGATGGCATCGAAAGATTTTCCGTCGGCCTCCGTACGCAGGTTCAGACGGGCATTCTCTATCGAGACCGGCGAGATGGCCAGTTTGCATTCCACCACGTCCTGCCGTCCGAAATCGAAGACAGCCTTAAGGTTCGTGCCGTTCACCACCGCGATGTTCCGGTGCGTCCGGTTGTCGTTCATCATCTCCGAAGCCACGATGGGTTGGGAGAATTCCGCATAGAAGTAGATTTTACGCAATTTACCCCAACCGGTGATGATGCGGTAACCCTCGATGGCCGACGGTCCTACCTGCCGTATCTGCGCATTGATGACGCGCCGTCCCCAACTGCCTTTGTTGGCCGAGTGGTCCAAGTCGAGAAATACCTTGGAGGCTTTCTCCTTATTATAATAGGTATAGCGGTGTACGCCTACACGCCCGGTGGCCGTCAGCTCGGCATTGATGCTGTCATCCTGCAACAGCACACGGTAATAGCCCGGCACGGCATCCTCCTTCTCGTGCGTGAACCTCGACTCCTTGCGGTTCTCGTTCATGGGGAGCATGAGGATGTCGATGAAATCCGAAGCACCCGTCCCGCTCAACCGCGTATGCGAGAAGCCGAAAATCGTCTTGTCGTTATAGTCATATCCCGAAGCCTGCCCCCAGTCCGGCGCTTCGCGGGTATCCGGCGAGAGCTGCACCATCCCGAAAGGTACGGTGGCACCCGGATAATTGTTTCCACTCAGGCTCTGCGCCACCGCGCCCGTTCCGATAAAAGGATCCACATAACGGGCCACATCTTGCGCCGAAACGGCATGCCCCAATCCGCAGAGGGCCAAAGCCCACAAATATTGTTTCTTCATGATTTCCATTATTTAAGTTCTATCACATCACCTTTTTTCAAATAAGCCACCACGCAACGGTCCCCGTCCAAGTTGGACACCCACTTTTTCCCATTCAGGCGGATTGCATAATCCTTTCCCTCGGGCACTTGCAGGCGGAACAGGTTGTCCGCCGTGGCCTTCAACGAGGCTTTCACCACCCGGCTGTCTTTCCATTCTGCCGACACTTCGGCACCGCCTTTCACGCAAAGTCCGGAGAAGCTGCCGTCCTTCCATTCTGTTGGCAAACAGGGCAATATCTCCACATAACCTTCGTGCGCCTGCACCAGCATTTCGGCCAGTCCGGCGGCACCGGCAGCGTTCCCGTCGAAGATGAACACGTCAAAAGGCGCACCGGCAATGCCTTCCGGAGATATGGTCAGCAAGTTTTCACGCGCAAAATCGGTCAGCAAGATGTTCAGGCTCTCTTCTGCCTTGGCCGCATCTTTCAGGCGGGCATAGAAGCATACCATGTTGGCCCGGCTCCATTCCGTGTCCTCCCACCCCTCGGCAGCCAACCGGTGTTCTATGGTGGTGCGCACGGCTTCCGTCAACTCCGGGTCTTTCCCGTTTGTAATCTGGGAGTAAGGATAATAAGCCAACAGGTGTGAGGTATGGCGGTGGTTGGGATGCGCCTCTTCATAGTCCTCATACCATTCGCACAAACCTCCGTAACTATTGACACGGAACGGAGGGAATTTGGCCAAAGCCAGGCGCAGGGAGTCGGCAAAATCCTTGTCCACGCCCAAAATGTCGGAAGCCTGCACGCAAGCCGACATGATTTCATGGGCCAGCACCTTGTCGCAGGTCGTCATCATGGAGGCGCCAAGCTCCCACCCCTGATAGCGGAAAGAATTTTCGGGCGACACGCAGGGGCCTGTCACCATATAGCCCGTATTGGGGTCTTCCACCATGTAATCCAACAGGAACTCGGCATTGCCTTTCAACAACGGATAGGCCGTGTCGCGCAGGTAATCCTTGTCCAAAGTATACTCATATTGCGTCCATAAATGGGTCGCCATCCAGGAGCCGGCCAACGGGAAGAGTCCCCAGCCCATTCCTTCAGACGGCGCGGTGAATCCCCAAACGTTCGCCACGGTATGTGCCGTCCAACCCTTGCAACCGTAAACCGTGCGGACGGTCTTGGCACCGTGGCGGGCCAAGTCGGCGATGTAGGTGAACAGCGGGGCATTACACTCGGCCAAGTTGCCGACATTGGCTAGCCAATAGTTTTGTTCCGTATTGATATCCAAATGGTAATCGCTTGTCCAACACATGTTGCAAGCCAAGTTATCATTGAAGAAACCTTGCAGGGCAATGGGCAACGGCGAGTTTTCACGCGAAGAAGCAATGGTCAGGTAACGACCGTATTGGAAGAACAGGGCCTGCAAGCCGGCATCTTTGTTTCCTTCGCAAAGGGCCTTCCATCTGCGGTCCACCGGAACGGATTTTTTGGAATCGTCGGCCAATTTCAATGACACGCGGGCAAACAACGGCGCATAATCCGCCACATGCTCCTCCTTCATCGTCTCGAACGGACGGGCAATGGCTTCCCCTACAGTCTTCTCGCACAATGACGCATATTGCCCGTTCTTGTAATCGGTACGCACGTCGGCCACGATGGTCACGGCATCCGCATGCTTCACGCGCACCGTCTCTCCCGCAGCTTCCACCTCGCCGTTGTCTACCTTCACCACGACACGTCCCTGGAATTTCACACCTCCCGTCCCCAATTTAGGAAACAAAGCCTGCCCGTCGAACACCAACAGGTTTCCTTCCGTGTGCACCTGGGCCGCCGTAATCATCTTCATCCTCATATCAAAAGAAACGGACTGTTTCTTGTCCGCAGTAAAGTGCATCACTACGGCATCTTGGGGGTTGGAAGAAATATACTCACGTTTGTACTTCGTACCTCCTTTCTTAAAAGAAACCGTCGCCACCGCATTCGTCAAGTCCAACTCACGGCGATAGTCCTCCACGCCTCCCTCTTTTCCGGCATAATCAAACTTGATTTTCAAATCGCCAATCGGCAAATGGGTGCCGAAAGAATGCGGCGTTCCCACCAGTTCGCGGCCGGCAATCCCGTTCCCTTCTATCAGTTTGCCCGCAAAAAACAACTCCCTCAGACTGTCCAACCGTGCCCGCCCGAAAGGCTTCTCCTGGTTCGGGTCATATTCCCCGGCCCACATGCTAGACTCGTTCAGTGCCACCGTCTCCTCGTCCACACCGCCAAAGACCATGGCTCCCACCCGGCCATTACCAATAGGGAGGGATTTCATCCATTCATCCGCAGGAGCATCGTACCATAAACTCGTTTCCTGGGCGGGCAACTGCAATACAGACACACACGACAGGAAACCCAAAATAAATCTCAGTTTCTTTTTCATATCATCGGATTGTTTAGTATTCACAAAAATACGCACTTCCTCTTAACATAAGTCGCACCTGTATTTCTTATTTTAATAGAAATAGCTCCAAAAACATAGAATAAAGCATGATTTACAATGTTTGAAGCATTTATTTCAATCTTCATCACTTTTTGCCACGTCCTCCGGCATCCGTTTTCTTTCGCTCTTCCTACAGCCCTTGTTTGCCCACACAACAGGCTCCGATAGAAATAAAGCCACAAAATCTGCTATTTTTATCAGGTTTAATCCATATTTTTACTAATTTTGCAAAAAGTCTAATCACATATATCATGAAAAGGACCCTATTTTTATTATACACCCTTTGCTTGTTTTGCATAACACCTGCGTATTCGCAAGACCCGCAAGGGTATTCTTTCATGCACATCAACAGCGAGACCGGATTGTCGCAAAGCAATGTAAAAGCCATCATACAAGACAGCTATGGCTTTATATGGTTTGGAACTAAAAACGGCCTGAACCGTTACGACGGGCAGCGGGTCGTTCAATTCGACTGCAACGACTATGCCCGTCAGCGTAGCAACCAGAATATTTCAACCCTATTCGAAGACGACCGGCACATCCTATGGATAGGTACCGACGAAGGAGTCTTCCGGTACGATCCGGCGGCCGACGTATTTACGTTCCTGGATGCTCAAACCGATAAAGGGGAGACCATCACCACCTGGATTTCCACCATATTAAAAGATGAGAAAGGAAACATCTGGATATGTGCCCCAAGCCAAGGCGTGTTCCGTTACGACGAAAAGAAACTTTACCGCTACTCCGATTTTCCCAACGGGTCTTATCCCCATAATATCTGCATCTGCGACAATGGGGACATTTATGCCGTGTCATGGTATACCGGACTTCTTAAATATGATGCCCACAACCAGAACTTCGTCCAAATAAAAGAAGACGCAAAGGGACGCTCGTTGCTGAACATGGAAATCAACACGCTGAGCCAACAAGGAGATTTCTTGATTATGAGCATACAAAACGGCGACCTAAAAAAATACAACATCCGGAAAAGCATTTTGGAAGACATTACATTACAAAGCCTGCGACATACCTTCACACGGTTCGCCACCGTATATGGAGATGAGATTTATGCCGGCACGTACGACGGCTTATATGTCATCAATGAAAAGGCACGCTCCGTCAAGCACTTCAGCCAAGACCTGCTCAACCCTTCCGGCCTGGCCGACAATATCGTGTATTCCGCCTACCGCGACCGCGAAGGAGGGTTGTGGATCGGTACGATGTACGGCGGAGTCAACTATTTGCCCAACAATACCTTCGCTTTCCGGAAGTATCTGCCCGGTTATCAGGAAAGTTCCCTGTCCAGCAAGAGGATTCGTGAACTGGCCGAGGACGGGCGTGGGAACCTTTGGATAGGGACAGAAGACGCAGGCATTAATGTCATGTCACTCAGCGACCACAAAATTTGGCGTTATCCCCTCCCCCAGGCCAACTTCAACACCCACATAACGATCGTAGTCAGTGCTTACGGCGACAACATATATTGCAGTCTTTACAAAGACGGGTTGGTGGTCATCGATGACAAAGGCAAATCGACATTCTATAACTACAATGAACTTCACGTAGGCTCTGGCGGATGCAGCATTTACGCGCTTTATATGGACCGTGAAGGAACGCTTTGGGCCGGTTCTGACTTCGGTGTATTCTATGCTCCCAAAGGAACCTTTAAATTCATAGCCCTCCCGGAACTGAAAGACCAATGGGTGTTCGACATCTTGCAGGAAAAGAACGGAACGTTCTGGTTTGCCACGATGGGAAAAGGCGCATGGAAGTACAATCCCCAGGACAATACATTCAAACATTATACGAATAAGGACGGGACTTCCGACAAGACCCCATCCCAATCTATCAGTTCCAATTCCATCAGTTCGCTGATGCAGGACAGTAAAGGGAATGTCTGGTTATCCACCGACCGGGGTGGCCTTTGCCGTTACAATCCGAAGGAAGACAACTTCACAAGGTTTTCTGTGGAAGAAGGCATGCCGGACAACGTAGCCTACAAAGTATTGGAAGACGACTACGGGTATCTATGGTTCGGAACCAACAGGGGATTGGTCCGCTTTAAACCCGAAACGAAAGAAATCCGCGTCTTCACCGTACACGACGGCCTGTGCGGTAATCAATTCAATTATAAGTCAGCAGTAAAAGGCAGTGACGGCAATTTCTATTTCGGCAGTATAGAAGGCTTGATTTCCTTTAATCCTAATATCAAGGAACAGACAGCCCCCGTACCTCCCATTTACATCACGCGCTTCTCCATCTTCAATGAAGAAGTGACGGTGCACACGCCCGGTTCTCCTCTCAAACAGAGCATCATCGGGACGGATAAGATAGTATTGCCTTACAATCAGGCCAATATCAGCCTTGACATAGCTTTGCTGTCCTATTCGACTTCGCAGACCAATGAATACTTCTATAAACTGGAACCTGTCGACAAACAATGGATACGTACGAGAACAGAAAACAGTATATCCTACGCCAATCTGTCACCGGGCAAGTATATCCTGCACCTACGTGCCACCACGAACGGAGGCACACCGGAAAGCACCCAATATGCGACCCGTTCGCTGACCATAGTCATCTTACCGCCTTGGTATGCTTCCACATGGGCATACATCATTTATGCCTTATTGGGAATTTGTGCGTTCGGCGGTTGGTTCTACTGGTACCGGAAACACAAGAACGAACAATTCTCCGAACAACAGAAACTGTTTGAAATAGAAAAGGAGAAAGAACTCAATCAGAACAAGGTAGAGTTCTTCACGGAAATAGCACATGAAATCCGCACCCCGTTGACCCTAATCAACGGGCCGTTGGAAATCATACAGGAAATGCACATTCAGGACGAGAAACTGAACAAGAACCTGAATGTCATTGCCACCAATACCAAACGGTTGCTTAACTTGGCTTCGCAGTTGCTCGACTTCCAAAAGATGGGGGCCAATAAACTGACCTTGAATTACGAAGTCGTGAACATATCCGAATTACTGCAAGAGACAGTCAACCGTTTCGAGCCGACTTTCACCCATCAGCATAAAGAGCTGAAAGTAGAGAATCTCGAAAACGACATCATCGCTTATATCGACAAAGAAGCCATCACCAAGATACTGAGCAACCTGCTTAATAACGCCTTGAAATACGGCAATGAGCATATTTCGGTCAATTTGAGCAAGTATGATGGCAACTTCTCGGTCAGCGTATGCAGCGACGGAGCCAAAATACCCGAAGAGAAAGCAGAGCAGATATTCGAACCGTTCTTCCAAGGGGAAGAGAAAAAGAAAGAAAAACAAGGTGTCGGCATCGGCCTGGCCTTGGCACGCTCTTTGGCTTTGCTGCATAAGGGGACGCTCATGCTCGACACGCGTCAACCCGCCAATACCTTCGTATTGACCATTCCCCTCAATATGGAGGATATGATGGCCAACGGAAACAAACCGTTCAGCCAAGCCGACCTTCCGCTCAACGAAACCACTTCGGCCGACGAAAACACAAAGGGAAACGTCATCCTCATCGTCGAAGACGAAGACAGCATCCGCAATTTCATGAAAGAAAGGCTTTCGCCGCTCTTCATCGTGGAAACGGCATCTAATGGAAAGGACGCGCTCGACACCATACGGAAAGAACACATAGACCTCGTCATCAGCGATGTCATGATGCCGGAAATGAACGGTTATGAACTCTGTACCGCTATCAAGTCGGACATCAACCTATGCCATATCCCTATTATATTCCTTACGGCCAAGAATGATATAGACAGCAAAGTCAAGGGGCTGAAGGTCGGGGCTGAAGCCTACATTGAGAAACCGTTCTCATACGATTATTTAAAGGCACAGATCCTGTCCCTCCTCAATAACCGGCAGAAAGAACGCGAGGCATTCTCCAAACGGCCGTTCTTCCCCGTACAGAACATGCAAATGAGCAAAGAAGACGAAGTATTCATGAACAAGGTCATCGAAGTCATCAATGCCAACATGGAAGACGAAACGTTCAACGTAGAACGTATGGCTGAAGCATTGTGCCTGAGCCGTTCAAGCCTGCTACGTAAAATCAAGACATTGTTCAACATGTCTCCGATAGACTTCATCCGGCTGATTCGCCTTAAGAAAGCAGCCGAGCTTATTCAGGACGGGAAATACCGGGTAGGAGAAATCAGTTACATGGTAGGATTCGGTTCACATTCCTATTTCAGCAAACTTTTCTTCAAACAGTTCGGCATGACACCCAAAGATTTCGAGCAACAAATCGCGAGCACGCGCAGCAAAGTCCGGAACGTACAAGAAATAAATATAGAAGATTTAATTCAAAATAATAGGGCAAATTCATAAAAGAAAGTGGAATGCGTCAAACGTAGTATTTTATGAAGTACTACTTTTGGTCGGATTATTTTTCATCCTTTACATTTGCATGGTTAACTTAATAGTTACGATGCAATCGATGGAAAATAATCCGACTTTTTTATAAGTAGTCACTAAATAAAATATTCACTGATCTATTATGAGAACAAAAGAACTATTCGGCCTGTTGCTGTGGAGCACGTTCGGCTCGTTGCAAGCTTTCGCACAAGTAAGCTATCTGCATAGCGATACTCAGAATGCTGCCTGGACCGTAATGCCCGAAGAAGAAGTAGGAAAAGACATGTTGCGCCTTACGCAGAACGGCTACCAAAATCCCAAGGCCGTCAAAGCAGTCGTGCCGGGCACGGTTTTTACGTCATACGTGACTGCCGGCCAAGAAAAAGACCCTAATTTCGGAGACAACATACAGAAAGTCGACCGAAAGAAATACGACCGCAGCTTCTGGTACCGTACGGAATTTAAGATTCCATCCGATTTCGACAAAGAAATCATCTGGTTAAACTTCGACGGAATTAACCGCAAAGGTCAAATTTACCTGAATGGAAACCATTTAGGAAACTTAGACGGTTTCATGCACCGCGGACATTTCAACGTAACCCAATTAGTAGACCGCAACGGTTCCAACACATTGGCCGTACTGGTGGATATTCCCCGTACTCCTTTGGCCAATCAGGGAAGCCCCAATTACCTTTCCAGCGGCGGATGGGACTGGATGCCTTACGTTCCAGGACTTAATTCCGGTATCACCGACAAGGTTTGGTTGGAAAATACGGGCAAAAGCACGATTACCGACCCTTGGATGAGGTCGAAACTCGTCTCCCGTTCCCTCGCAGAGCTTACCCTTCAGGCCGAAGTCACCAATAATGGCGGCTCACAAAGCAAAACTACGGTAAAAGGTATCATCACTCCGGGTAACATCACCTTCAGTCAGGAAGTAGATTTGCAAGCCGGAGAGACCAAAACCGTCAAATTCGACAAGCGCTATTTCCCGCAAATGGTAGTGAACAACCCTAAACTTTGGTGGCCCAACGGTTACGGAGAACCTCATCTCTATACCTGCCGTTTGGAAGTGGTCAATGACGGTAAGACCTCGGAAACCGAGGAATTCCGTTTCGGTATCCGTCAATATTCATACGACAAGAAAGGCGGAGTCTTCCATCTTTACATCAATGGCGTACCTGTTTTCGTCAAAGGCTCTGACTGGGGAATGAGCGAATACATGTTGAGAAGCAACCCTGAACATATCCGCACTTGGGTAAAATTGAACAAGGAAATGAACTTCAACATGATTCGCAACTGGTTGGGTTCTGTGACCGAGAAACAATTCTATGAAAGCTGCGACGAACTCGGCATCATGATTTGGGACGATTTCTGGATTAACTCCAATCCGAACCTGCCCTACGACCTGAATGCCTTCAACAACAACATGATGGAGAAAATCAAACGTTTCCGCAACCACCCCTCCATCGCGGTATGGTGCGGTGACAACGAAGGCACGCCCGAACCGCCCCTTACGGGATGGATGGCGGAAAACATACGCACGTTCGACGGCGGAGACCGTCATTTCCAACCTTGTTCCAACAACGGTGGCCTGAGCGGCAGCGGCCCTTGGGACGCAAAAGACCAACGTTGGTACTTCACAGCTTATCCGGACTGCAAATCGGGTAGCGGCTTCACACGCGGATGGGGCTTCCGCACGGAAATCGGTACAGCTGCAGTACCCAACTATGAAAGCCTCGTGAAATTCATGCCCGAAAAAGACTTGTGGCCCATCAACGACATGTGGAACCTCCACTACTTCGGCCAGATGGCTTTCAATGCCGGGCCGGAGCGCCATACGGCGGTCATCGAGAACAGCTACGGCGGCGCGAAGGATGCAAAGGAATTCTGTACGAAATCGCAATGGGTGAGTTACGAAAGCAACAAAGCCCTCTATGAAGGTTGGCTCGACCACATGTGGAACGATGCCACAGGAGTCATGCTCTGGATGAGCGGCGCGTCTTATCCCAGCATGGTTTGGCAGACTTATGACTACTATTATGACCTGACGGGAGCCTATTTCGGCTGTAAACAGGCTTGCGAACCGGTGCATATCTACTGGAATCCCGTGACGGAGGAAGTAAAGGTAGCCAATACCACGACCAAAGACTATGAAGGGCTGACAGCCGAGGCAACCGTGTACAACATGGACGGTAAACCTGTGGCCCGTTACAGTGAAAAAGCTACCGTCAACTCGACTTCCAACGCCGTAGCCCAATGCTTCAAGCTCAAATTCAATACAGACCGCGACATTTTGTCACTGAATTGCCCGGCATACGCCTCTTCAACTAACCAAGGCGAACCGGCTTTCGTGACCGACGGCAAAGCCGACACCCGTTGGGCTGCCGTCCGTGCCGATAACGAATGGATTTATGTAGACCTCGGCAGCGAAAAGATGGTAGGCGGCGTACGGTTGAACTGGGAAGCCGCATACGGAAAGTCTTATAAGATACAAGTTTCCAACGATGCCAAAAGTTGGACAGAAGTCTACAAGACAGAAGAAGGGCGCGAAGGCATCAACGAGGTGTTCTTCCCTGAAGAAATCAAAGCCCGCTATGTACGTATGCTAGGCATAGAACTGGGTTGGTGGTTCGGTTACTCTTTGTGGAGCATGGACGTATTGAGCGGCACGAAACCTTCTGAAGGGCTGAGCGACGTGCATTTCCTCCGCCTGACCCTGAAAGACAAAGAAGGAAAGGTGGTTTCCGAGAACAATTACTGGAGAGGTAATGAACGTACCAATTTCAATGCCCTCAACCAACTTCCGGGCGTGAAACTGAACGTGTCATCGAAACTGACCCGCAAAAACGGAGAAGCCACAATACAAGCCACCATCGGACTGCCTAAATCAGCCGATGCCGTAGCTTTCGGCGTGCGCGTGCAAGCCGTCCGCACCTCCGACGGCGAACGCTTGCTCCCGGCCTTGATGAACGACAACTACTTCACCTTGGTTCCGGGAGAAAAGAAGAACATCCAAATCACTTTTGACGAGTCGCTCTTACAGGGAGGCTCTTACAAGCTTATCGTTGCACCATACAACCAAAACCTATAAACTTTATCCGGCCGGAGGAGGTGTTACCGCACGCCTCCCCCGACCGGATGTTTTTAAATGCTTTAAGACATGAAAATCAAAAACATTACACGTGACATGGGCTTCTGTGCCGTGTTAGCTTGTGCGAGTCTGCAAACGCCGGTTATGGCAAAAGTCACATTGCCCGCTTTCTTCACGAGCAACATGATCATCCAACAGAAAACCACCATGACTTTGTTCGGAAAAGCCAAGGCGAACAAGAAAGTAAGCGTGGAAACCAGTTGGAACAACCAACACTATGAAGCCCAAGCGGACGCAAAAGGCAACTGGCGTATCGAGATCGCAACTCCGGCAGCCGGAGGCCCTTACCGCATCACCCTGTCCGACGGTAAAAAGACCGTATTGGACAATGTTATGGCGGGCGAAGTCTGGTTCTGTTCCGGACAATCCAACATGGAAATGCCTTTAGCCGGATGGGGAAAAATCAAAAACTACGAACAAGAAATCGCAGCGGCCGATTACCCCGGCATCCGCCTCTTCCAAGTCAAGAAACACACCTCGGTGGCACCGCTCGACGCCTATCAGGTAGAATCCACCATGGGCGGTTGGAAAGAATGCTCACCGTCCACGGTTCCGGAGTTTTCTGCCGTGGCTTACCTTTATGCCCGCGAACTGCACCGAAAACTGAACGTACCGGTCGGGGTCATCGACTGCACTTGGGGAGGGACACCTGCCGAAGCATGGACCTCGTCCGAATCGCTCAAACAAGTCATGGGTTATCAAAAGAAAGTCGGACAACTGGAAGCATTGGGCTTCGACCGCGACAAGGTCATGGCCGAATACGGAAAAGAACAGGCACAATGGAAAGCCGAACTCAGCAAAGTGGACAAAGGCTTCCAAAATGGAAAGGAGTGCTGGATTGGCAGTGACTTGGATGACAACGACTGGCAACAAATGGAACTCCCGGGATATTGGGAAGGCAAAGGACTCCCCAATTTCGACGGAGTGGTGTGGTTCCGCAAGCAAATCGACATTCCATCCGAATGGACAGGTAAAGACTTGCAACTGAATCCCGGCATCATCGACGATGAAGACATCATCTATTGGAACGGCGAGCAAATCGCCAACGGCGCAGGCTACAACGTACAGCGCCATTACACCGTACCGGGCCGTCTGGTCAAGGCTGGCAAGAACACATTGGCCATCAAAGTCAACGACAACGGCGGTGAAGGCGGCATAGCCGGAAAAGCAGAGGACATGAACCTCAAACTGTCGGACAAGGACATGCTCTCTCTGGCCGGGAACTGGAAATACCGCGTAGGCTGTTCCTTGGCCGACATGCCTCCCGCTCCGATTTATCCTGAGCATTCCTCTTTCCCTTCCGTACTTTTCAACGGAATGGTACATCCCTGTCTGGAATATCCCATCAAAGGCGTCATCTGGTATCAGGGTTGCAACAACGTGGGACGTGCAGAAGAATATGAAAGCCTCTTCCAAACGCTGATTACAGACTGGCGCAAGCAGTTCGGACAACCCGACATGCCATTCTATTTTGTGCAACTGGCCAACTACTTGGACCGCAAGTTGGTACAGGCAGACTCGCCATGGGCCGCCCTTCGTGAAGCACAATCCAAAGCGCAGCACCTGGCCCACACCGGAATGGCAGGCAATATCGACATCGGCGAGGCACATGACATCCATCCCAAAAACAAACAAGAAGTGGCCCGCCGTTTAGCCGCCATCTCCTTGGCCGACACCTACGGGCAGAAGATACCCGCGCAAGCACCGGTTTACGACAACTACACGGTGGGAAGCGACGGCAAGGTCCGTATTTCGTTCACAATCCCCGCCATCGGCGAACGCTTTGAGCAGAACAAAGACATCAAGGGCTTCACCATTGCCGGCCCCGACCATGTGTTCTACCCCGCCGAGGCCTATACGGACGGCGACGATGTGGTGGTCTACTCGCACTATGTCAAAGTGCCGGTAGCCGTCCGCTACGGATGGGCCGATAATCCGGAGTGCACATTGCGCACACCCGGCAATTTCCCCGTGGCTCCTTTCCGTACCGATAATTGGTAAAAACAATTTTATTCAAAACATAAACCATTTGATCATTTATGAAAATCAAATCATTCTTATCACTATGCCTGCTCGCAACGGCATCTACCGTCGCGGCAGACGAGTTCATCAAAATCAACACCGACCAGATCGGCATGGTGTTGCGCGTCAAAGACAACGGCCGCCTCTACCAGTCGTACTTGGGCAAACGGTTGGCCAACGACAACGACTTGCAACACCTTCCGCAAGGCAACGAGGCATACCTCACCCACGGCATGGAAGATTACTTTGAACCGGCCATCGAAGTACACCACAACGATGCCAACCCGTCGCTGCTGCTCAAGCACGTGTCGCACGAGCAAAAGAACATACAGCCGGGTGTGGACGAGACGGTCATCACGATGCAAGACGACAAGTATCCCGTCACAGTGAAGCTCCACTATGTGTCCTATGCCAAAGAAAACATCATCAAGACTTTTACTGAAATCAGCCATCAGGAGAAGAAGCCTATCCAACTGGAACGCTATGCTTCCGCCATGCTGCACTTCAGCCGCCCGGCCTATTACCTCACGGAGTTTTCCGGCGACTGGATTTATGAGGCCACGATGAGCACCACACCGCTGAACTTCGGCAAGAAAGTGCTCGACACGAAACTGGGCGCACGTGC
This sequence comes from Paraprevotella sp., assembly GCF_986071375.1. NCBI lineage: Bacteria > Pseudomonadati > Bacteroidota > Bacteroidia > Bacteroidales > Prevotellaceae > Paraprevotella > Paraprevotella sp. The sequence continues at coordinate 149,389 of NZ_CFQRNQ010000003.1, forward strand.
CAACATGTTCACGCCTCCCATGTTCATCCTCTCGTTGGACAAGGAATCAAGCGAAACCGAAGGCGAAGTCATACTCGGCACGTTGGGCTGGACGGGTAACTTCCGTTTCACATTCGAGGTGGACAACAAGAAAGACCTTCGCGTCATTGCCGGTATCAACCCGTATTTCTCGGAATACTCTTTGCCCAAAGGCGAAACGTTCCGCACACCGGACTTTTATTTCACTTACAGCGACTGCGGACGCGGACAGGCCTGCCGCAATTTCCACGACTGGGCACGCAAATACCAACTTAAAGACGGACAAGAAGACCGCCTGACCCTGCTGAACAACTGGGAGGCCACTTACTTCGATTTCGACGAGGATAAGTTGGTGGAACTCATGGGCGATGCCGTGAAATTGGGCGTGGACATGTTCCTGCTCGACGACGGATGGTTCGGCAACAAATACGAACGCCACAGCGACACACAAGGCTTGGGTGACTGGGACGAAACGAAACACAAGCTCCCCCACGGCATCCAGAAGTTGGTGGACGAAGCTGCCAAACGCAACATCAAGTTCGGCATCTGGATTGAACCGGAAATGGTCAGCCCCAAGAGCGAACTTTACGAGAAGCATAAGGATTGGGTGATTCACTTGCCCAACCGCGACGAATATTACTTCCGCAACCAAATGGTTCTCGACCTGAGCAACCCCGAGGTACAGGACTTCGTCTTCGGCGTAGTAGACGGCCTGATGACCAAATATCCGGGCATCGCTTATTTCAAGTGGGACTGCAACAGCCCGATTACCAACATCTACTCTCCGTATCTGAAAGACAAGCAGACTCATCTCTACGTAGACTACGTGCGCGGCCTGTACAAGGTGCTCGACCGCATCAAGGCCAAGTATCCGAAGTTGCCGATGATGCTTTGCTCGGGTGGTAGCGGCCGTATCGACTACGAGGCTCTGAAGTATTTCACGGAGTTCTGGGCCAGCGACAACACCGACCCCATCCAACGCCTGTTCATCCAATACGGCTATTCGTTCTTCTATCCGGCCAAGTCCATGAGCGCCCACGTCACCACATGGAACAAGAACGCGAGCATCAAGTTCCGCACGGACGTGGCCATGATGGGCAAGCTCGGCTTCGACATCAAGCTCAGCGACATGAGCGGTGACGACCTTACCTACTGTCAAGGTGCCGTGAAGAACTACAAACGCCTGCGTCCGGCCATCATGGAAGGCGACCTCTACCGTCTCGTGTCTCCCTACGAAGGCCTGCGCACCCATGCGGCCAACCAATTCGTATGCAAGGACAAGGACAAAGCCGTGGTCTTTGCCTTCGATGTGTATCCGGGTTATGGCGAGAAGCTCCTCCCGGTACGCCTGCAAGGCTTGGATGCCAACAAGCAGTACCGCGTGAAGGAAATCAACATGATGCCGGGCCAGGGCTCTTCGCTTGAAGGTAATGACCGCGTATTCTCCGGTGATTACCTGATGAAAGTCGGGCTGAACCTTTTCACCGGCAACAAGCTTTACAGCCGCGTGGTGGAAATCACAGCCGAATAAACATTCAATCAAAAAGAAATGGAAATCAGAAATTATATCATAGGGGTAGCCGCTGCGACATGCAGCGCGCTACCTTTTTCGCATTGTTTCGCATGGGAAGGCAACGTGCTGGTATCCACTCCGCACACATCCATGCTTCTCCATGCCGGTGAAGGCCAAGACCTGCGCTTCGCCTACTTCGGCGACCGCATCGAAGAGAGCCAGATACACCAGATTCACGACGCATGGGACGGGCTGAACCGCACGGCATACCCTACTTTCGGCCAACCGCCCCACCAGATTTTTGCTTTGCAAGCCGTACATGCCGACGGGAACTGGACCACGGACTTGACCGTGGAAAACGTGGAGACCTCAACCCTCGACAACGCCAAACTCACGGCCATCACGCTGAAGGACAAGGTTTATCCTTTCCAAGTGAAACTCTACTACAAGGCTTACAACGACATTGACATGATCGAAACGTGGAGCGAGATTTCACACACGGAAAAGAAAACCGTGGTGCTGAAACGTTTCGATTCGGGACACTTCCTCATCCGCCGGGGCAACGTATGGATTTCGCATCTCCATGGCTCATGGGCTGCCGAAACTCACGTCACGACCGAACCGCTCACACCGGGCATCAAGATGATAGAGAATGTGGACGGGGCGCGCAACGGCCATCTGGACCACCCTGAGGTCATGTTCTCGCTCGACGGGAAACCGCACGAGAACGAAGGACGCGTCATCGGCGCCGCCCTTTGTTGGAGCGGAAATTACGCCATCCGCATGGTGACGGACAATAATTTCGTACACCGTGTCTTTGCGGGCATCGACAGCGAAAGCTCGGAATACAAACTGGCTCCGGAAGAGGTATTCACCACCCCGAAGCTCGCCCTCACTTACTCCGGCGAGGGGATGAGCGGTGCCAGCCGTAACTTCCACCGTTGGGCACGCCACGCCGGTATGCTGCACCACGGTGATCAGGTACGCCCTGTGCTGCTCAACAGTTGGGAAGGCGTGTACCTCGATGTCAACGAACCGGCCATGGCCGAAATGATGAAGGACATTGCCACGTTGGGCGGCGAACTGTTCGTCATGGACGACGGGTGGTTCGGCGACAAGTACCGCCGCGTGCAGGACAACTCTTCGCTCGGCGATTGGGTGGTAGACCAAAAGAAACTGCCCCACGGTATCGAAGGGCTCATCCGGGAGGCCGACAAGAACGGCATCAAGTTCGGCATCTGGATAGAGCCGGAAGCCGTGAACAGCAAGAGCGAACTGTTCGAGAAACATCCTGATTGGGCCTTGCAAGTCAAGGAACGCCCCTTGCAATACGGGCGTGGCGGCACACAGATGCTTCTCGATGTGTGCAACCCCAAGGTGCAAGATTTCATGTTCGGCATCGTAGACAACCTTTTGAGCCGGCATCCTCAAATTGCTTACATCAAATGGGATGCCAACGTGGAACTGAAGAACTATGGTTCCACCTACCTGCCCAAGGACAAACAGTCGCACATATACATTGAATACCATCGCGGCTTGAACAAAGTGCTCGAACGCATCCGCGCCAAGTATCCCGACGTGCTGATTCAAGCCTGCGGAGGAGGCGGAGGACGCGCCAGTTACGGTGTCATGCCCTACTTCGACGAGTTTTGGGTGAGCGACAACACCGATGCCTTACAACGTATTTACATGCAGTGGGGCACCTCGTATTTCTACCCCTCCAACGCCATGGCACAGCACATCAGTGCCTCGCCCAACCACCAGACAGGACGTATCGTGCCCATCAAGTTCCGTTGCGACGTGGCCATGAGCGGACGCTTAGGATTGGAGCTGCAGCCTTCCAAAATGACCAAAGAGGAATACCGGCAGGCATCGCAAGCCGTGAAGGACTACAAGTCAGTGCGCGAAGTCATCCAGTTGGGCAACCTCTACCGTCTGGTATCGCCTTACGACGACAAAGGTATCGCCTCACTGATGTACACTGACGATGCGAAAAACAAGGCGGTGTTCTTCGCCTATAAAATGGAACATTTCATGAACCAGGTTGTACCCCGCGTCTGCCTGCGCGGCCTCGACCCGGCCAAGAACTACCGCGTACGCGAGTTGAATGTCAAGACCGGCGGACAGCCCTGTTTCTTGAACGACAAAGTATTCTCCGGCGCCTTGTTGATGAACACCGGCATCGAAATGCCTTTGGGAAGCGACTACGCCAGCTGCGTGTTGGAACTCATTGCTGAGTAGAACCCGCGATCTTTTTCGGATAGGAAACGCATTGAATCTGGAGTTTGTACCTTTTCTTAGAGTACAAACTCCTTTTTTATTGGCATAAATAGAAGAAGAGAGGAAAAATAACGGTATATTTGTAACATCATCGTAATACGTATGACATCTTGAGTTCATATCAAATGCCTACCTTTGCCCCCAAATCAACACATTATGAAGAAAATCGCCATTTTAGCCTTGGGCTTGTTGCCCGCCCTCCCTGCCGCAGCCGACGAAGGGAAAGAAGAAAAAGCCAAAACGGATTACCGCCCGGTTGTCCACGGCACACTGCGCGGAAAATACGAATACCAACCGGAAGAAAAGGCCGGACGCTTCCAAGTGCGTACCGCCCGGGTCAGCATCGAAGGTAAAGTAGCCCCCGTAGTGGCTTACAAAGCCGAAATCGACTTGTCCGACGAAGGCAAAATCAAAATGCTGGATGCCTACACCCGGCTCAGCCCGCTGAAAGGTTTCGATTTCACCATCGGGCAGATGCGCGTCCCGTTCACTATCGACGCCCATCGCTCGCCCCACCAACAATACTTCGCCAACCGTTCGTTCATAGCCAAGCAAGTGGGCAACGTGCGAGACGTGGGAGCCACGTTGGGCTATAAAATAGACGGCTCGCTGCCCCTCACCCTGCAGGCCGGAGTATTCAACGGCTCAGGACTGACCGACCAGAAGGATTTCTGGACCAACAACATCAACTATTCCGCCAAGGCACAATGGCAACTGCCCAAAGGCTTTTCAGTCACGCTGAGCGCACAGAAAATCAGGCCGGAACATATCTCGGTCAACATGTACGACAGCGGCATCACTTACAAGTCCGGAAGATGGACGGCAGAGGCGGAATACTTGTATAAACACTATACCAAAGATGCCTTCCGGGACGTGAACGCTTTCGACGGGTTCATTTGCTATGACCTGCCACTGAAAAAAATATTCAGCAAAATCTCATTCCTCGGACGCTTCGATTACATGGGCGACCACAGTGACGGAACGGCCGACGAAAACGGGCACCTCACACTGACCGACGCCGAACGCAAGCGCATCACCGGCGGCATCACGCTAAGCATCGCCAAACCGTTCATCTCGGACATCCGTATCAATTATGAGAAATATTTCTACAATGACGGAGTCACCCCCAAAGTGTCCGAACAAGACAAGATAGTCATTGAATTCATGACTCGCTTCTAACTTATTATCAACATATTACAAAACCGAAATCGTTTGGCGCAGAATGAAAATTCATTCTGCGCCAAACGATTTTTCAATCTCCTGAGATTGATTTTCCGTTCTCAGCACATCTTTTTCCGAAGCTCCTTACCTCTTGAAACGCACCTCATAAAGGTCGCGCCGGCGGTCTTTCAAATTCCTTACACCGCCATAAGTATGCAGCTCGCTCAGAAGGTCCAAATCGACATCGGACACAAGAATCATTTCCGTGTTCGGCGTGGCCTCCGCCCGGCGCCCGTCAGTGGGGAAAGCAAAATCGCACGGAGTGAACACGCCGGATTGCGCATACTGTATGTCCATGTTGTGCACGCGCGGCAGGTTGCCCACGCTACCGGCTATCACCACAAAGCATTCGTTCTCGATGGCACGGGCCTGCGCACATACCCTCACACGGGAATAAGCGTTCTGCGTGTCCGTCAGGTAAGGCACGAAGAGGATTTGCATTCCTTGGTCGGCCATGATGCGCGACAGTTCGGGGAACTCCACATCGTAACAAATCAGCACGCCGATCTTGGCACAATCCGTGTCGAAGGTCTTCAGCATGCTGCCCCCGGACAGCCCCCAACTCTTGGTCTCGTCGGGCGTGACATGTATCTTCTCGTACATCTCGTAACTGCCGTCGCGGCGGCACAGGAAGCCCACGTTATAAAGGTTGCCGTCGCGCTGCAAGGGCATGCTGCCGGTGATGATGTTGATGTTGTAGCTGATGGCCAACTGCAAGAAACGGTCGCGTATCTCGTCGGTGTAACCGGCCAGTCCCCGGATGGCCTGCGACTCGCTCAGGTTGTTGAATTCCGCCATCAACGGGGCGTTGAAATACTCCGGAAAAAGGATGAAATCGCTTTTGTACCCCGACACGGCATCCACGAAAAACTCTATCTGCTCGAACAGGTCGTCTATCGTCCGGTAACCGCGCATCTGCCATTGCACCAACCCCACCCTGACCGTCGTCTTGGCAGGCAACGGCTCAGCCGTCTCCGGTTGGTAATAGATATTGTCCCACTGGAGGAGGCAAGCGTAATGCTTGGACTCCTCGTCGTTGGGCAAATAGTTGGTCATGACCTTACGGACGTGGAAGTCGTTGGAAAGCTGGAAGGTCAGCACCGGGTCGTAAATCTCCCGTTTGCGCACCTGCTCGATATACTCCTTCGGACGCATCCTATCCGCGTATTTATGGTAGTTCGGGATACGGCCGCCAAACATGATGGCCTTCAGGTTCAGCTTCTCGCACAGTTCCTTGCGGTACTCGTACATACGGCGTGCCAGGCGCAAGCCGCGGTAGTCGGGATGGATGAACACCTCGATGCCGTAAAGGATATTCCCTTTGGGATTATGCGTGCAGAACGTCTCGTTTCCCGTCACTTTGGCATACGTATGGTCTCCTTTCACCAAATCGTAATCCACGATGATGGAAAGGGCGCAACCGACAATCTTGTCATCGGCTACCGTCACCACCTGCCCTTCTGGAAAGATGCGTAACAACGTCTCTATCTGTTCATGGGTCCAAAACACATCGCTGCCGTCCGAATACACACGGCGGAACGACTGCGCCAACTGCCCGTAATCCTCTATCTGGAGCGGACGCACCTGGATTTTACCGATATTCTGATTTTCCATTCCTATTATATAATAAAGATACTTCGAGAGTGCAAAGTTACGGCTAATTTGGATGCGCTGTCATTCCAAAGGAGTTAAATCCGCCCGAAAGGATGCAAAATCGGGTATAGGGAAGGACATACGGTTTCATTTCTCCGAAAAAAAGGCGAACTTTGCGCCATGTTTACCGTCATTTTGATTTTATGGGGCAGCGCGGCGATAGGCTACGTGCTGCGCCGCCATCCGTTCAGAGCCGTAGGACGGCTTACCACTTGGTCCGTATGGTTGCTGTTGTTCCTGATGGGATGCGAAGTCGGAGCCAATCCGGACTTGATTTCCCAATTAGGCACCTTGGGCTTGGAAGCCCTCATCCTTACCGTGGCTTCCTTCGCGGGCTGCATGGGACTGTCATGGGCTTTTTGGGAGTACCTCCAAAAACATCCGAAAAACAAAAACACGGGTCTCTCAAATTCCCTGTCAGAAGCAAGTTCCTCTCCCATTTCCCCGAAGCCCTCCATCCGGCAACAGACGGGCGAAAGCATGGTCATCGTAGGGTTCTTTGCCTTTGGAGTTTCGGGCACCCGCTTAGGTTGGATTCCCGTCCTGCCACCGGAAGCGGGATTCTACGCCCTCTGCCTGCTGTTGGGGTGCGTAGGATTCAGCATCGGGCAAAATGACGAGATGCGCCACGGCCTGCGGAAAATAGACAAGCGGCAAGCCTTATTGCCGGTCGTAACAGCCATCGGGACCTGGTTGGGGGCGATTTCCACTGCCCTGCTCATCCAACGGCACACCCCGGCTGACTGGTTGGCAGCGGGGTCGGGATTCGGCTATTATTCACTTTCGAGCATCCTTATCACGGAAATGAGGGGAGCCGAACTGGGCACGATAGCCCTTATGTACAATATCTTCAGGGAACTGGCCGCACTCATCGGCGCCCCCCTGCTATATCGCATGTTCGGGCCATTGGCTCCCATCAGCCAAGGCGGTGCCACCACGGGCGACACGACGCTCCCCATCATCGCCGGATGCTGCGGCAACCAGTTTGTCCCGCTTTCCATTTTCCACGGTTTTGCCCTCGATTTCACCGTCCCGTTTTTAGTTCCCTTTTTCTGTTCGCTGTCTTAATCCTCCAAACACAAAGGCGGGACATACTTGGATGGTATGCCCCGCCTTTATGAGGATAAGCCCGAAACCGGACCGTAATTACTTCTTCAAAACTTTCACGACCTGCGTGCCTTCGTTTCCGGCAAATTGGAACACATAAATTCCTTTCTGCCATGAAGCTGCCGCAATATGGGCAGAACCGCCGGCAGACAAAGCGTAAGTACCCACGAGCTGTCCAGAAGTGGCATATACGTCCAAACGGTTGTACGAAGACGGATAAATCACGTCGAAACCTTCTCCCGCCGCCGTTACGTCCACCCGGCCGGAGGCATTGACTGCCTCTACGGACAAAGCGTCGTCGGCAGCACTGCGATCTCCTTGGTAAATCGTCAGGTCACGCGAAAAGCCCTTATTATCCGTCAGCGTCAGCGTGGCACGGCGGCCTTTCACATTCCATGGCTTGGCCTGTGCCGTCATGCTGATAGCAAACAAATTGGATTTGCCTTCAGCTTCCACCGGCTGAGTCACTGTGAACCAATCGCCATCCGAAGAATTAGACACGGTGGCCGATACCGTCACATCATTTGAAGCTCCACCCAACCAATCTAAAATCAAATATTTCTGAGTCTCACCGTCTATGCTAAAATCATAGTTTGTGTCTTGCACAAAATCGAGGCGCGCATTATCCTTGCACATAATCATATAAGGAGTAGCCACATACTGATGAATATCAAGAGAGCTAGCATAATTGAAATCCACCACTTCGTTACCATTCTGAAGTTGCAACACATATTGGCACATTTGACCGGCATATTCCCCTTTCTTCGGCACATAATAGGCCGTATTGCGCTCAGAATCCGTAAAGTCCATACGGTCCAACTGGGAAAGCAAAGCCCACTTCGTACCGTCCTGAGGCCCGTCTATCATAACATAGAAACTGCTGTTCACCAAACATTCCGGAGTTTCGGTATTCACGGCAACTTCCCAAACCCGCAAGGTAGTGGTGGAAAGGTCACGATCCAATTTAGCTTTCACGTCCTTGAACTCTTTTACCAAGACCCATTCATCCTTTTTTGAATCGTATTCGGCCCAACTCACAGTAAAACGTTTCTTACCTAAATCCACAGTTGTCGGAGTCAACACATAAAAATGAGTTCCCCACAAAACCACAGCCCCGTCCTTAGGCGCATCAAAAAGTTCCACATAAGCCGGTTGCATATCCGTGTCCCATCCAAAAAGCATATTACCGTTTCCCCACGGATCCGTAGGACTAAGGGCAGAATAAAAGGTATTCACAAACGGCTCAGCATCTACATCCACATTGTAAACGTAAGCCATTCCCGAAAGAGCTACCATACCCGGAAGGAACTTGGTCTGGTCTACATAATCCTGACTATACCCCATTTGATAAACAGAATCCACACCATTCATCGTAGCCGTCAGTTTCGGTGTATTCAAATATACCCCGTTGTTAGCAAAATAAGGATGCATCAATACGGTATCTTCCGAGAACTTGTCCCCATCGAAGTCCCACTCAAAAGCACTAAAAGTACCTTCTTTGGAACGGTTGGCAAAATGGAGGTCACGGTCGGGATAACCCAAAATCCCCCTACGCGCATACACAACAGAGTCATCCTCCAATATAGTCAATGCAAATCCGGGCACCAAATTATAATAGCCTGCATCTACAGAATAAAACGCACCGGGCTTAGAGGGGGTATCACGCGTCATTACATTGTACACATCCACTGCCTCCTGCGTTTGCATCACACGAGGCGCAGCCAATCTGGCACCTTTCTGATTAATGGCATTCACCGGCGAAGCAGCCCGCAATGCTTTCAGACTGGACGAAGACAAGTGCTGCTTGTGTGAAATATGCTCTCCCGCTACTGGTAATTGCGCTGCAACCGACAAAGCACAAACTGCCAACGCTGCGGAAAATGTCCCCTTTAAAATCTTATTATTCATACCTTTTTGCTTTTTACTGATTCAATACAATCTTTCCGCTCACCTTGCCGTCCGCACCTTCAATGCAATAAAGCCACAACCCGGCAGAAAGGTTTTCTAATGAAATCTGCCCCTTGGCATTTTCCAATTCCTGCGACATTACCTTGCCACCATCCAGACCGTAAACGGAAAGTGTACGACCTGCCGGTGACGCGAAATTGTAAGAAATGACATTACCACTGACTTTCACAGCCTTTTTCTTATCTGCCTGCACACCGTCTACCGAAAGAAGTTCATCATCGTTGGTCATCACCAAAGTAAAATAAACTTTATCGGATTCTTTACCGGGCACCCATGCAGAAACCTGTACGCGTTTGGTAATTGTAATATCCGTTTCACCGACTTTCCCAAAATATTCAATCAACAAGTCTTCCTCTTTTCCTGCAAACAACTTACAACGGTCATCATTCTTCAAAACCGTATAATTGTTTTCCGCACTCGTATTGATACATCCCCCAAAAGCACAAAAACCGATGGTTGACTCATCCAAAGATTTCACTTCCACAGCAACATTTGTATTAGCATCCGAAGTCAAGTATATTGGTGGGAAAAAGGCATATTGATTATCGTATTCCAAATAATCTTTATCATAATCACCAAAATAGACCGTAGCCCCGTTCCCTATCTCCTGCGCACCGTAAGTGAGCTTCAGCGTCTGCGCCTCTATTCCCATTACGGCAAACAGCGATGCACATAAAATCGTAGAAATTTTTTTCATAATCATTTCATTTTATCTATTAATACTTAATCACTTTACTTCACACTCTACTGCTTGTAATACCCCGTCAGCTTCCGTATATACAAAACCCACGACAGAAAGATTCTCGACGTTCCATTCAGACTTAATCTGAACGCCCCGCTCAAAATCCAAGAACATGTCTTTTTGTAAGGAGACTTCTTCTCCTCCTACACCATTCACAGCACCACGGTAAACATGATTATGCACATACTTCCGATCGGTCTGACGCCCGTTTCGCTGACGAGCCACAATACCATTCTCCGTCACCCAAAGCTGAAGTTTGGCATTCACAGTCACACCCGGCTCCAAATGGACGCGGATGGCTATACTATCCTTCCCTACCACAGAATCGGCCTCAATGGAGAGCTGTACCTGGGTATCTTCAGCCAATGCATCACGTACCGTCGTCGACCATTTGGAATAATCACAAAGTCCCCCTCTACGGTTCACAACTCCCGTTGGTAATGATACATTATCAGGATTGGCCCATTGCGACAAATAGACATTGCCATCCGGTAACATCAACCCACCTCTCGGATCCCCCTCCGGAATTCCAAAAACACTTGTTGCATGTACAGCCACAGCCACGACAGCATCTCCATATTGCTCCTTCAGACTGGCTACCACTTCATGGGCCGTAGGACAATTGGAGCAGTCCTGCCCGGTGAAGTCCTCCAACAAAACGTTACGTTTCACTTCCACATCACCCATGGAAATAAAGCGGTCTTGCTCGTCCACTTCGTCACAACCGGCCAAAGTCGCCAAGGCTACGAAAGCCCCCCATATATAGTTTTTTACCTTCATGCGTTAAAAATTAAAGTTGTAAGACATCTGGAAACCGCGCGTGGCCGGTACATAACGGCAAACACCGCCGGAACAGTTGTAGCCCGCACGCGTGCGGCCATAACCGGCCATCAGGCGGTGCGCCTTGTAATTGAAGGTCACGGAACCCATATAATAATGCACGTTGCTCTCTCCGTTGTTCCACATGTCGCTCACGGTAAACATGAAATACGGCAAAACGGAAAGTTCCAACAGCCCGTAGGTCCAATCACCTTCATCCTGCTTCGTAGCCAGATACTGGGCCTCGGCACGCAAGGTCAGTTTATTGTTGAACTGGTATTTACCTTCCGCCACCACAATATGCGATTTAATCATGCCGTTATCTTCCTGACGGATGACCGCATCATTGAAACGTTGGTTCATGTACATCAAATTCAACTTGAAGGCTTTGGTCAGCTTCTTCTCCATCTGCACGTTGATGTCTTGATAATAGGTTTCTCCCCCCACCTTGAAGAACTTGGACTTGTAGCCCTTCGTCCCGTAAAGGGAAGTACCCACGGCAGCATCCACAGCTTCCTTGTCCAATGAACGCACATGGCTGAAATTCACTTTCAGCTTCGTGCCATACTTACCGCCCAACGGGGTACGGCGTGCAAAGTTATAGCCCACTTCTCCCTGAAACGCCCATTCGCCTCCCGCAGCCTGCGTGGCATAAGGATAAAGGGCTGCCAAAGCATAAGTATGTTGGTAGGCAAAAGCAGGCATATTATTGATAAACACCGAATTGCCGTTCATCGAACGTTGACTGCGATAGGCCATGTCCTCGCTACGCTTCACCTGCAACAGGGCACTCATGCCACGCCGGGAATAAGACCCCGACAACATGAGGGCATTGCCACGATGATAGATATACCCGTTGTCGAAAGACGGGTCCTGGCTTTTCCAGGCATATTCGGCCAACAAACTGTAATCGCCTTTTTGGAAACGTGAACGCACATCAAAGGCACTCACCATCTCCGGCAGGTTCAGACGGTAGTTCGTACCCGGCACGACGATGTCCTCGTCCTTTTCATGTTTCAGCACGTAAGAACCGCCCACCATCCAAGTGATGTTCTTGTCGCGCATCCGTGCCGAATATTGTTCCAAGTTCAATTCCAAATCGGCACCGCCGACCCATGAATCCTTGCTCCAATCCCAATAACGACGTTGCAGACCGCCCAACACTTTGAACGATACCCCCTTCAAACCGGTCACATTGACCCGTGCACCACGCAGGGAATTGTCGATGCCCAAGCTACGTTCCTCATAGGTCCGGAACACAAAACCACTACCGAACTGGTCATAAAAGTCTCCGGCTGTAATATCCACCCCCTTCAACTTTCCTTTCACATAGATGTGGGGCACTCCCCATCCTTTGAAATCCGGCTCAAAACCGGGAAGAGGAAATTCCGTAAATTCCAACCGGGCACCCGCATCGACATACTTGCTCATCAGATTCAAGTCGGCATAAGTATTGGTCAGCCCCCAATCACTGTAAGTTCCGGTCCCGATTTTTTCATCTTCTTCCGGAACCAACACGTCGCTTTGCACGCTTCCGTGCAAAACGACCTTACGTCCACTTTCCTGCGCATTCGCAACAAAGGCCAACAGCCCTGCTCCACACAGCACCATTGGCTTTAAGCTTATTTTCATTATACCTTATTATATATTATAACAGATTATTTCCCGGCAATCAGCTCACGTATCTTTTCTATCAAATGACTTTCGGCACCTTCTGTATAACCGCTACGTGATTCGGCAATATTACCCTTACCATCAATGATGAACACGTGGGGAATCATCTGTACCCCCATGGCACGGCGAAACTCGCTATTGGGATCAAGCAACACCTCGTATTCCCATCCTTCGCCATCCACCAATGGTTTTACCTTATTAATATTTTGGGCCTGATCGATAGAGACAGCAATGACCTTCATACCAGTCTCATCCTGCCAATCGGCATACTGCTCGCTAATGGCTTTCAGCTCCCGATTACAAGGCTTACACCATGTAGCAAAAAAACTAATCACAAAAGGTTTTCCGTCATTACTTAACTTGGAAGTATCCACGGTCTTGCCTTCCAAATCTTTTAACTGGACAGAAGGCAACTGCGCACGAACCGCTGCCGCTACAAGCAGTAGGGTGCACAAGCTAAAGAATCTTACTAAAATCTTCATCTATACAAGTTTTGATTGCAAAAATACTATTTTTTCTCAAAAAAAGCATTCTTTTAGCAAAAAAAACTTTCCTAATTTTAAGAAAAATAGTTTTTTTATATATATTTGCAGCCGGAAATCAGTTTTTTATTTCGAAAATATTTTTATTTTAATAATTATCTATAACCAAACATGAAGAAAGGTCTATTAAAAATTGCCCTCTCAGTATTAGGAGCGGCGTTTTTTCTTTGCGCGAAAGCGCAAGGGGTTCCAGGAGCCTCCATTCATCCGTTTGTATTTGAAGATGTATCCATCCTTACTAACATTTCAAACAACGGGAAATGGGCTACCGCTCATGGTACAGAGGAAAGCAAAACGATGTTTCCCAAACTTATCGACTTAAGCTCTAACCAAGTCACGGAACTGCTTACCGGCGAAGACTACTCCAACTTGACAAGCGCGGCCTATGACGTGACAGACGACGGTAGCATGGTGGCAGGAAGCTATGACGGCCAACCGGCTATCTATATCACAGCCCAAAAACGTTGGAGCATGTTGGCCGTACCCGACAGCTGTGTAGGTGGAGAAGTCACAGCCATCACCCCCGATGGCCATTACGCCGTGGGAAGGGGCCTATACGCAAATACTTACATGGAAGCTGTCGTCATGTGGGATTTACAACAGGACGGCCTGCTTCTCGATTTATCCGGCATTCCATTTGAAGACATGGTAGGCGAAAATAACAACCAACGCCGTCTGATAGGTGTAACCCCTGATGGAAATAAAGTATTAGGCTGCATATCATACAGCTACGTAAGCCCTGCCGGTATCTTCTTTTTTGTATATGACCGCCAAACCAAGAAGTGCCAGCCTATCGGTTTCGATACCACAACAGAAACAACAGAAGAAGGCCCTCAAACGGTTTGGACACCGCGTGCCGAAGGACTTTATTTTATCAACTCAGCCAATCTCAGTGCCAACGGACGATATATCACAGGCGAAGCGTACATGGAAAATGATGCAGCCAAAGGTTACGTTTACGACATAGAAACGGATAAATTCACCCTATACAGCGATGCACAAGATGACATGCCCGGTTTTACAGCATGCAGTAATGGAATCGTGTTGGGTGCAACCCCTCCGACCAATCCTTATCGTGACTGGAGCGTGCGCGTGGGAGAATATTGGTATCCCATTTCTTTGATTCTCTCTCAACGTTATGGCATCAACTTCTCTACGGAGACTAATTTCTCTAATACAGGAACACCGATAGCCACTAGCCTGGATGGCAAAAAAATCGTTGTATTCGTAGCTCCACAAAAAGAAAATTATATTTTGGAATTACCGGAGACCTTGGATGCAGCAACCACAGATATTGACTTATTAGGTAACTACATCGTCAATCCGAAGGCCGGAAGTGAATTCTCGTCTCTTAAAACCGTCACGTTTACATTCCCCTATGAAATAGAACTATTAGGAGACAAAAGCAATGTGACCTTTACGGACGAAAACGGGAAAAAAACGGGTACGATCTTAAGTCTTAAAACGGATGACAAGGATTTGAATATCAGCTTCCGCAGCACAAACCTGCAAGCAGGAGTGAAATATACCCTGACCCTTTCTGCCGGTACTATCGCCATCAAAGGCGACACGGAACGTAAAAACAAAGAGCTCTCCGTCACTTATACAGGACGTGATAATGTTCCGGTAAAAATGGTATCTGCCACTCCGTATGAAAACACGGAAGTAAAACAGCTGAATTACACCAACAATCCTATAACCATAACGTTCGACACCCAATTATCCCTCAATGAGGACGCTATCGGTTACCTTTACAAAGACGACGAAACGACCCCGGACGGCACCTTACGTTTAGGAGTCACAGACAATAAATTATATGTGTTCCCTGTCACAGCCCGCAATTTGTTTAAGGGACACAACTACAAAGTGACGGTTCCTCGCAACGCGGTATATGACATCATGGGCAATAATGGTAATGACTCCATCACCTTGCACTACATCGGCGGATTCGAACGCGAAGTAAGTTATGACAACGATACACTCTTCGTAGAGGATTTCAACAACGGGTTCACTAAGACCATGTTGTATGAAGGAGACCATAATAAACCCACGGAGGAAATGCAAAAAATGGATTTCAACGATAGCGATAACTATCCTTGGACCATGGTACGCGATGAAGATGATCCCAATAACTATGCCGCTGCTTCCACTTCGTTGTATGACCCCGTCGGGAGGTCTGACGACTGGATGGTCACAGCGCATATCTATATCCCGGACGACAGATGTTATTTGCAATTTGATGCCCAAAGTTTCCGGGAGAATAAAAAAGATAGCCTTTATGTATTGGTTTGGGTAACTGAAGATGAGTTTTCTTCAATGAACAGCGAACGTATCGCCAAGTTCAAAGCCGAATGCGACACCATATATGCCGGCATCGAAACTCCGGGAGACTATGAAGACTTCCTTGCCGGAGACTGGACGGAACACACGGCAAGCCTACAACCTTATGCCGGCAAAAACATCTACATCGCTTTTGTCAACAGCAATGAAAACCAAAGTTGTGTATTCGTAGACAACCTTTTGGTGAGACAAGACCAACAGTTCCAAATCAGCGTGACCACAGACCAAACGGTGGTAAAAGCCAAAGAGATAAAAATCAGTGGACAAATCAGAATCACGACACCAGACCACACTTACTCGACCTTGGAACTGACCTTGAAAGATTCTCAGGGAAACATGGTAGACCAAATTAGCGAAAGCAACCTGGAACTGAAAGAAAATGATAAGTATGACTTCTCCTTCGACAAGCCATTACCCTTGGTTATCGGCCAAGAAAACGAATATACTATCCTTGTCCAATTGGATGAAGAACAAAGTGAACCTCACTATTCAGTAAAGAACCTGTCTTTCCAGACCGTTAAACGGGTTGTATTGGAAGAAGGTACCGGACAGGATTGTCCGAACTGTCCGCAAGGCATTCTGGCCATTGAAAATCTGGAAGATGTTTACGGCGACTTGTTCATCCCTGTAAGCCTTCATACTTATTCCGGTGACCCTTATGGAACTGGCTTTGAAAGCTATGCCGCATTCCTGAACATCACAGGATACCCTTCGGGCACCGTCAATCGTACCAATCAAGTCCCTGTGGGAGCCATGACTTCGGATGAGAATGGAAATGCCACCTTCACCTCTACGGCACATCCTTGTTGGTTAGACTATGTAGCTGCAGAAATGGAAATAAGCGCCGATGCAAACTTCGACATCGCAAAGGCTAAGGTAGAGGCAGACAGTACGATTAACATGACTTATAAATACCAATATGCCCTAAACGTGAAAGGACAAAACGTAAACCTCTTTACTGTAATATTAGAAGATAGCCTGATTGGCAAGCAAAGAAACTCTTATGGTTCCAACAGCGACCCGCTTTTAGGCGAATGGGGCCAGGGAGGTAAATACTCTGCCGCCACCGTACGTAATTATCCTTTCGTAGATGTAGTGAGAGGCGTAGTCGGTGATACATTCTACGGCACTGCCGGTTATATCCAACCGAATGTCGAGGCCGGTAAGGAATATACGGCCGAAGCCACTTTCAAGCTTCCTGCAAAAGTCCTGAAAGCTAAAAACTGTAAGATCGTAACCATGATGATAGACGCCAACAGCGGCAAAGTCATCAATTCGGCGCGCGCCAAATTGGATGTATCGGATTTTGCTAATGCCATAGCTGACATACAAGCAGAAAAACCGAATGTCGAAATTGCAGTTGTAAACGGTGGCGTAGAGATTACCACAGATGCCCCGGCACAAATTAATTTGTATAGCCTGAACGGCACTTTAATCGGAACAGCCAAAAGCCAAGGCTTTGTCTCATTAAGCACAAACGGATACCGTGGCCTTACTTTGGTGAAAGTGACTACCGGACATCAAACTTTAGTGAAAAAAGTCATCGTGAAGTAAACTGCTTCCTTACCCTCCACATTGTACCATGCCCGTTCCTTTGGGCATGGTACTTTAGTGTTTCAGAACGAACGACAATAATTTATTAATAACAACTCTTTAAATGATGAAACAAAAACTTCTCATGCTCTGTATGCTGTTCTGCATAATGGCGGGCGCGTCTTATGCACAAACCCAAACAGCATCGGGCATCGTTTATTCTGCTGAAGACGGCCTACCGCTCATCGGCGCAAACGTGAAAGTACAAGGCACGACCATGGGTGCATCGGCCGACTTCGATGGAAAGTTCACCATCAAGAACATCCCGGCCACAGCCAAATTCCTTGAAATCTCCAGTATCGGTTTCAAGAAACAGACAGTGCCCATTAAAACGAACCTTAAAATCACCCTCCAACCGGACAATAAGGAGCTCGGTGAAGTGGTAGTGACCGGATTACAGAAAATGGACAAGCGCCTCTTCTCCGGTGCCACCGTAAAGTTGGATGCCGATAAAATGAAAATAGACGGTATGGCCGACATCAGCCGTTCATTGGAAGGACGAGCCGCCGGCGTATCTGTACAAAATGTCAGCGGTACATTCGGTACAGCACCGAAAATCCGTGTCCGTGGAGCCACCTCCATTTATGGCAGTAGCAAACCGTTATGGGTTGTGGACGGTGTCATCATGGAAGATGCCATTGAAGTAAGCGCGGACGCTTTGGCCACCGGTGACGTGGAAACCATGATCAGCTCTTCCATCGCAGGCTTGAACGCCGATGACATCGAAAGTTTCCAAATTCTGAAAGATGGTTCTGCAACCTCCATTTACGGTGCACGAGCCATGGCTGGTGTGATTGTTGTCACCACCAAAAAAGGAAAAGCCGGACAAAGCAAGATCAACTATACTGGTGAATTCACCATGCGCATGAAGCCGAGTTACAAGAACTTCAACATCATGAATTCGCAAGACCAGATGTCAGTATACAAGGAAATGGCCGACAAGGGGTGGTTAAACTTCTCCGGCACTGGAGACAATGGTATGTACAACGCACCAAACAGTGGTGTATACGGTAAAATGTGGCACCTAATCAACTCTTACGACGCAGCTACCGGACAATTCGGATTGTCTAATACCCCGGAAGCGCGTAACGCTTACCTACGCGCTGCAGAAATGCGTAATACGGACTGGTTCGACGAATTGTTTAGTAACAATGTCATGCACAACCACTCCGTAAGCGTGTCTTCCGGTACGGATAAGGCTTCCTATTATGCCTCTTTGAGTGTCATGAGCGACCCGGGATGGTACAAACAAAGTAAAGTGAACCGTTATACAGCCAACTTAAACACCTCCTTCAATCTCAGCAAACAGCTCACACTGAACTTGCTGTCCAATGCCTCCTACCGTAAGCAACGTGCCCCGGGCACATCTAGCCAAAGCACGGACATCGCCAACGGTGAAGTGAGCCGCGAATTTGACATCAACCCTTACTCATTCGCATTAAATACTTCCCGCACACTCGACCCGAATGAATATTACACGCGTAACTATGCAGACTTCAATATCTTCCATGAATTGGACAATAACTATATCGAGTTGAACATCGTAGATTTAAAATTCCAAGGAGAATTGAAATGGAAACCGATTTCCGAACTGGAATTCAGTGCACTCGGTGCCATGAAATACAGCACCATTGCCAACGAACAGTTCGTCAAAGATGATGCCAACCAAGCCAATGCTTACCGAGCCATGGGCAATGCCATCATCCGCGACCAAAACGACAAACTGTACACAGACCCCGATAACCCTTATTCTTTACCGATGTCAGTCCTGCCAGAAGGTGGTTTCTATAAACGTACCGACTACAAGACGAAAGGATTCGATTTCCGAGCTTCCGCATCGTGGAACCGCCTTTGGAAAGAAGATCATCTAACCAATATCTACGCAGGTATGGAAACCAACGCTACGGATTACAACCAATCTTATTTCCACGGATGGGGTATGCAATATTCCATGGGTGAAACTCCATTCTATATTTACCAATTCCTGAAACAGCTCATCGAACAAGGTTCGAGCTACTACGGCATGGGAAACAACCGTCTGCGCAGTGCAGCCTTCTTCATGAACGCCAACTATGCATTCCAATCCCGCTATTCCGTAAATGGAACGGTACGTTATGAAGGTACAAATAAATTAGGGAAGAGCCGTAGCGCCCGTTGGCTTCCGACATGGAACATCTCCGGGCGATGGAACCTCGACGAAGAAAAGTTCTTCGAGCCTATCAAAGACATAATATCTCATGCAGCGTTCAAGGTTTCATACTCTCTGACAGGCGACCGAGGTCCCTCAAGCATATCTAACTCTAAAGCAATTATCTCAAGCTATACCCCGTTCCGCCCGTTCACGTCTATACAGGAAAGCGGTATGCAACTTTATCAATTAGAGAACAGCGAACTGACGTATGAAAAGAAAACTGAGTTGAACTTAGGATTGGATTTGGGCTTCTTAGATAATCGCATTAATCTGGCCATGGACTGGTACACTCGTGACAACCACGACTTGATTGGCTCTATCAACACACAAGGCGTGGGTGGAGAAACTAAAAAATGGGCCAACGTGGCTTCCATGAAATCCCATGGCTTCGAAATGAGTATCTCGACCGTGAATATCAAAAACAAAAACTTCTCCTGGAACACCGACTTCATTTTCTCGACTTACAAAAACGAAGTGACTGAATTGGATGCACTGGCCACCATGATGGACTATGTGAGTGGTACCGGTTTCACGATGCCCGGTTATCCAGTACGTTCCCTGTTCTCTATTCCGTTTGCCGGTCTGGACAGCAACGGTATACCGACATTCTACAACGAAAACGGAGAAATTACTAGCACGGACATCAGCTTCCAGTACAGTGATGACTTCTCTTGGCTAAAATATGAAGGCTCTACCGACCCGACCGTAATGGGTAGCTTGGGCAATACTTTCAATTACAAAGGCTTCCGCCTGAACGTGTTCCTGACTTATTCCGGTGGCAACGTGGTCCGTCTTGATCCGGTATTCAGTGCCAACTATAGCGATTTGACAGCCACGACGCGTGAATTTAAAAACCGTTGGACCTTGCCGGGTGACGAGCACAAAACCAATATACCGGCCATCCTGAGCTATCGCCAGTATTACGAAAATACGGATTTAAGATATGCTTATAACGCTTATAATTACTCCACAGAACGAGTAGCAAAAGGCGGTTTCATCCGTCTGAAAGAGATTTCTTTGTCCTATGACTTTCCCAAGAAATGGATAGAACCGTTAAAACTGTCCAACCTCTCTCTGAAGTTACAGGCTACCAACCTCTGCCTTCTCTATGCGGACAAGAAACTGAACGGACAAGACCCTGAGTTTGTCAACTCAGGCGGTGTAGCTTCTCCTGTACCCCGCCAGTTTACCATGACACTGAGATTAGGTTTATAATCATATACGAACTTAAAAAGAATGATGATGAATTTCAAATATACAGCAATTGCCTTTACCGCATTATCGCTGACCGTATCTTCCTGTAACGACTTTTTGGACGAAATGCCCGATAACCGTACGGAATTAGATACCCCGGAAAAAATTACCAAACTGTTAGTTACAGCCTATCCGACCACAAGTTGGAACTTATTAGCCGAATTTTCGTCGGACAACACGGACGACAATGGTCCCAAATATCAAATCTTCGACCGTTTAAGCCGAGAAATCTACGAATGGAAAGATACCAAAGAAACAGGTAACG
This sequence comes from Paraprevotella sp., assembly GCF_986071375.1. Lineage (NCBI taxonomy): Bacteria > Pseudomonadati > Bacteroidota > Bacteroidia > Bacteroidales > Prevotellaceae > Paraprevotella > Paraprevotella sp. Next base: position 170,569 of record NZ_CFQRNQ010000003.1, read on the forward strand.
ACTCGCCTGTAACTTATTGGTCATCCTGTTATAAAGCCATAGCCACGGCCAACCAAGCTTTAGAAGCTATCGACAAGCTGCAGGCAGAAGGAATCAGCCCCAGTTTGTTGTCTGCACAGCGAGGCGAAGCCCTACTTTGCCGAGCATACGGACATTTCATGCTCAGTTATATCTTCTGTGAAGCATGGAGCGAAAGTAATAAAAACACCGCTTTAGGTATCCCTTACAGCACACTGCCGGAAACAACTGTCAATCCGCAATATGACCGCGAAACCATCGGCAAGACATACGAGCATATTGCAGCTGACCTTGAAGCCGGATTGCCATTGATTGATGACAATAACTACTCGGTAGCCAAGTACCACTTCAACAGCAAGGCAGCTTATGCCTTTGCCGCACGTTTTTACTTGTACTATTGCCAATATGACAAGGCGATAGAATATGCCACCAAAGTCTTAGGCAACGACCCTGCATTAGTAATGCGTGATTGGGGAACCCTCGGAAGTTTGTCGTTGAATGATGACCTGCAACCCGATGCCTATGTAGATGCTAGTAACCGGGCAAACTTGCTGTTGTATACAGCCCGTTCTTATTGGGGATTGTACAACGGCCCTCTTACCACAACCAACCGGTACACACACAACCCAACAATCTCTAAAAACGAAACAAGCGAATCCACAGGTATTTGGGGAGATTGTAGCACTACACTCAAACAAATCGCAGCCAACTATACTTCTATCCCCAAAGTGGTATTCCGTAAATACCCTTTTTTCTACTTCGAGGTCGTAGATCCGAGTGCCAACACAGGTTACTACAACATTGTACAGGCAGCCTTCACCACAGACGAAGCCTTGCTGATACGTGCTGAAGCCTATACCATGAAAAAAGAGTATGACAAAGCTATTGCCGACATGCAGATTTGGGAGAATAGCTATACGACGTCTAAAGTGGCGCTTACAGAGCAAGGCATTAATGACTTCTACGGTAAACTGGATTACTATACTCCGCAGAAGCCTACCGTCAAAAAAGAATTGCATCCTGATTTTACAATAGAACCGGGCACACAAGAAAACATGCTTCATTTCATCCTCCATGCCCGCCGTATCCTGACACTTCACGAAGGCTTGCGTTGGGGGGACATCAAACGATACGGCATTACGATTTATCGTAGAACGGTAGAGAAGCAAATCATTACCGTAACCGATGAAATGAAAGTTGACGACCCACGTCGCGCTTTACAAATCCCGAATACAGTAATCGGTGCCGGCCTAACCCCTAACCCGAGAAATAAATAATTCATATATTTAAATAAGGAAAAAATGAAAAAATATATAGGTTATCTATTAGTGTTCGCTTTGAGCCTGACTGCCATATCATGTAATGATGACAAGATAGAAGACCAAAGCATATTCGATACTGAAACACCCGCACGCAACGAGTTTGACAAATGGTTGATGAAGAACTATGTAACCCCCTATAATATAGAAATAAAATATAAATGGGAAGACATAGAAACCGATATGAGCTATGACCTCGCACCTGCCGGGTTGAACCAATCCAAAATAATGGCTCAAATCATCAAATATGTATGGTTGGAAGCATACGATGAAATCGCAGGCATCAATTTCATGAGGACTTACGTCCCCAAACAAATCCTTTTCGTCGGCTCTGCCGCATACGACGCAGACACACAGACCAGTACTTTGGGAACAGCGGAAGGCGGCTTAAAGGTAATCCTCTATAACATCAACACGATAGAGAACAACATCGACGACCCGGAAGTGCTGAACGCATATTACTTCCACACCATGCACCACGAATTCTCTCATATCTTGCACCAGACCAAGCCTTACAGCACGGACTTTGAAAAGATTACTCCATCCGAATACGTAGGTGCCCAATGGAACGAGCAGGCTGACAGTACAGCTAACCGGAAAGGGTTCGTGACCCCTTACGCCATGGACCAACCGGATGAAGACTTTGCAGAAATCATCTCTACTTATATTACAAATGACCAGACATATTGGGAGAGCCTATTGCAACAAAGCGGCGAAAAAGGCGCAAAGCTAATCAACCAAAAGTTTGAAATTGTAAAGAGCTATTTGCAAAACTCTTGGAACATCGACATCGACGAACTCAGAAGTGTCGTACTACGTAGAACCTCAGAGATAAAAGACCTTGATTTGGAAAACCTATAATGAGTAAACAAAATGAAAAGATTTAGCATATTGAGTTTGATTTGCTTGGCGGCATTCACACTGCAATCCTGCCTGTTCAGCGAAGATGACATCTTCGAAGACTCATCCACCAACCGCACCAACCAGGCACTGGACAATTATCAGGCATTGCTCACCAGTGCCACGAACGGATGGAAACTGGAATATTATCCAGGCGGTAAAAGCCATGACATCGGCGGTGTGACGATGCTCATGAAATTTGAAGGCGAAGACGTGACTATCATGTCCGACACCAAGGTACAAGGTTTCAACGATAAAACAGAAACACAGGCCGGAGAACGGGTCACGTCTAAATTCACGCTCATTGCAGACCAAGGTCCCGTTTTGTCTTTCTCTACCTACAACGTGCTCATACATTATTGGAGCGAACCCAAAGGAGGCCTTGACGTAGACGGATATGCCGGAGATTTTGAATTCGTTATCACTGACGCTAGGGAAAATGAGGTTACACTAAAAGGAAAGAAGCATGGCACTATCATGCACATGACCAAATTGGCTAATGATGTCGATTGGGACGCTTATATCGCAGCTTGCAATAAAATACGTACCGAAAGCGAAGAATACGGCACATTAGTTGGTTTTAAAGGGGAAACAACTTTCACCCCATCTGCTTTCTCGCAAGAGAATGTTATCACATTCAGCGAAACGGCAAGCAATGGAGAAACAACGAAACGCAAAGTTTCCTTTGCATACACAGACAAAGGTATTCGACTGTACAGCCCTACTACCGTCAATGGAGTGGAATGCGATAATTTCGTATGGGACAATGAAACCAAATCTTTCACTAGCACAAGTGACAACTCTGTCGAACTGAAATATGTGAGACCAACAGATTATGTTCCTATAGAATTTTATACTGAACACCAATGGACTTTGGAATATACTTACAACTTTGGTCAAAAGGATACTGTTGAAACCGTAAGTTTTACCCGGTTGGAAAATACAGACACTCTCCAAACCCAAATCAGCGCATTAAACCTGAAATTTAAGGTAAAGGCTGTATATAACCGTACTACGGGTATGATTGAGTTTCGCACGCAATATTTGGACATGGTCGTATTGTCGACGGAAGAAGAGGGTGAAATGGATGCGTACATTCATTTGTGCCCTTGGGATGAAAATGCCGGTAACATGTACCTAATGCCTAAGGCCGGTATCGTCAGCTACACCACCCAAATGACACCACGTATTCTTGAATTCACGGACAATGGCCGTATCTCTGAATCATCTATCAATGGCTTTGTGTTCTACGCATTCAAGGGTGAAGACCGAGCTAGCGAACAACTCGGTGTGTTGAACACATACAGCGAAATAAAACTTAAACAAAAAGATTAAAGATTAGAAGAAGATGAAAAAAACAAGCATCATATTATGTGCGCTTGCAACCGGTTTCTTTACCGGTTGCAGCGATGACGAAGAAGCCGTAAAGCCACAAGTAACAGTCGTAGACATCAACTTCAAAGCTGCAGCCTCAGAAGGTTATATTTTACTGAATGGGCAACATGCAACAGCCGTATCTTCAGACAATTGGTGCAGATTGAAACAAGATGGCGATACTATTTTCGTGACAGTAGAAGACAATACGGATATCGAAGGACGCAATGCAATCGTAACTATAACATACGCTGACGGCACACAAAAGCAAATTCCTATCAACCAACAAGGGGGATTCTTTCGTGTAGAAGCAACTGAAGGCCTCCATGCAACAGATTCCATAAATGCCGTTTCCCTTTCAATTACTTCGGCTTTTGAGTACACAGTTAATATAAGTTCAGACTGGGTTAGTTACGAAAAAAATGAAGAGGGTATCACATTCACATTCAAAAAGAACCTGAGTGGCTTCCCACGTCATACATCCGTGAACATCGACTGTGAGAAAATGAACAAACAGTTCACCACCTCTCTTTACCAATACAGCGTAGATGACCTGATGGGAGAGTGGACTGCCCATTTTATTAACAGTAGAAACCAACCTACCACATGCAATGTGACACTAGACAGGAATACAAATGGAACAATTTCCGTAACAGGCATGCCTGAGAATCTGGTATTGAAAGCCCAACAAACCGACGAACATTCTTTTGCATTTAAAATGGGAGAAGATTTAGGTTTCTTTCAGGATAGCTACAAGATTTACTTGAACGGTATCAGTTCCGATGGAACCATTTATTCCTTCGATACGGAAAAGCGTAAAATCAGCTACACAAGTTCATTAAAATGTACTCCTGAGGGTTACGAATGTAATTTTACAGCGGACTCCACTTTCACCGATGGAATAGAAATGGACGGAGTAGTAGTCACAGCCTATGACCAAGCCGGCAATAAACAAGGGACAGTAGAAGCTTTCCGTCAATTACAATTGAAACGATAAATCTCCTTTCAATGACAATGAAAAGCATGGCGTCCTGATTCCAGGACGCCATGCTTTTTACCACTCACAATGTTACTTAAGTAACCTCTTAATCATACGACCATCTGCCCCACGATAAAGATATACTCCTTTACGCATGGGCTTTTCTACTTGTACTCCATCCATCCGATACCAAACTCCCGATGTAGTATAACCAACTTTCTCATCCATAGGCACACTCGGTACTATCGTAATCACATGTTCCTCACTTCCCCCCATAAAATCAAAAGAAACAGTCTGGGATACCTCGTCATATACAATATCAGTAATAGGCTTCCCTAACGTCCCGGCAAGCCCAAAAGACATTTCCGTAGCCGGAGTAGAAGTATCCGTAAGTTCATCGTTACCATTCCACGGATAAGTATCTCCTATCAAACTGGCTTCATATTCTGCCTCATTCTTTCCACTCACCAACAAAGGACGGGCGTTATCTGCCGGAATAACTTTCACCCGGAAGGCCGATGAAGAGACGTTATTTACTGTATTATTCTCCCACACCGTAGGATCTGGCAAACAAACATAAGTCACCAACAGACCTTTTCCTAAACAACTTTTATTCCATCCACGATCATCTATCGTTTCCAACACCAAATACTCATTTCCCTTAGCTGAAGGAGAAGAATTCACAACCTTAAAAGCCATTCCTCCCCAATCCGTAGAAGGCATGTTCTTCACAGTCGTAGCCTCATCCAACTCCTGCAAATCAATCCATCCCATATGGGCCTTTTCCAATGCACGATAGCCCACAGGACGGCGTCCGTCGAGTGCATAACTACCATAGTCCATCAAAGACCATGACCCCATAGCAAACTCCGATACCACAACTCCGTCCGTACGGTAAAAATCCGGCAGACCTAACTGGTGGCTAAATTCATGACAGAATGTCCCTATTCCATCTAACTGCCCATTCAACATTTCGTTAGTACAAGAATAAGAGTTAAACTTCAAGCCTGCAACTTCCGGACTCGTATAACCACGCTCAGAGAGGGATGATGTATGCGGCCATACCAAATCTGTCTGAGCAGGAAGGGCATGCTGTCCTTCTCCTGCATAAAGTACATAAAGCGCATCTACCAGACCGTCGGAATTACTATCAAATTCAGCCCAGTCTTCCACTTCACCGGTTCCTATCGCCTTTTGGATGGCCTCCGTAATCATCTCCCCAACGTGCTCATCCTTCATCGTTTTTCCATCTGCACCATAATAAGCAGCCTTCTCGTCCAACGTGACAGGACCGATTACGACAAATTCCGGCGTAAACTTACCGTCACTCTGGTCTGCAAAATACTGAAATGCTGTACCACTCCCGGATTCTACTTCTTCAATCGTGGCAGGTTTCGAAAGACGTGCCGTATAACTCGCTTTCGGATCCGTTTCACTCATGAGCTTGTCCTTGAACTGTACCAATACCACCGGAATCTTAGGAGATCCTGTACGCACGGGCATCTCACCGATTTTCCTTACCAACGGGTGTCCCGCCTGAACCCCGCCTACCATTGCGCCCCAAAACAAAGCCGCATACAAAAGTCTTTTTAAATTCATTCGTTATTATTATGATTAATACATTCCTATTTTTCTTTGCAAAAATAAGAAAATCCTCCTACATAAGGAAGTTACTGCATAGATTTCAGAAAACAGAATGGGAAGTTCTGCCTTTCGACAAAACTCCCCATCGTATCCTTAATTATAGAAAGTGATTACTTAATCACCACCTTCTTTCCATTCACGACATAAATTCCTTTTCTTAAAGCCTTCAATGCATCACGGTCTGCATTATAAAGCACACGTACACCATTAAGATTGTACACCGTTACTTTTGTCCCAATTTCAGCCAATACTGAATTTACTCCGACTGTCACCCCATTCTCGTCTATAACTATCGTATAAGTTAATTCCGGATTACAAGACCCTTCTGTAGAACCGGGAATCCAAGAACCATTTCCAAACAATTCTGCCGGAATAAACAACGTATAAGTACCTTTCTCTGTGAGAGGATTCTCCAATGCGATACTAAAATCTTCAAAAGCTGCTGCATAACTTACCGATTTTCCACCCACAACTTCTTCCTGAGTATTCGAATTATAAATCTTGATTTTCTCTGTGTCAAAATTCTCATCCAAAGTCACCCATTCTGATGTCTTTATCGTAAAACCTATCACTGTACTTCCTTCTGTCTCGGCTACAACTTCGCTCGGAACATAATCTTTCGCAACTTCCCCTATAATCATATAATCCACAAGGGTTGCCTTACTTAAAATAGATGTCTGATTTCCTAAAACGAATGCCTCTGCCGGAAGATTCACCATATAAGCTCCGGGGAGCTTCACTTCATTATCAAAAACCACCTTTATTTCTGTCGGTATGTAATCCGGATTTTCCTTCTCATCTTCCGGAATAACAGGCTCCATACTTACCGCTGTAGCTACTACGTTCCGCATTCTATCCCATATCTGTATTTTCTCCTTGTTGTCTGCATTCACGCGAATACCCTCAGAACAACCAACTAATACCTCTTTAATATTTTCCACTGTAGAACCGCTCACTGGAGTGAGTATCAAATCCGGTACATTTACCAAGTTTCCTACTGTTGTGAAAACAGCAGAAAAATCTGCGGAGTAATCCCCGCCGTCAGCTGCTTCAAGGCCAACAAAGCTGACCTTTACCTCCGAATTGGCATCGGCATCACTTTTCGGTACACATACTCTTAATATACAGGCACCTTCTTCTTCAGAATCCGCTTTTTTCTTAATATCTTTCTCTACAATAGAATTAACTTGACCATTTACCATAAAATCAAACTGCACTCCAGTGTAATGCAAGTATTCATCACCACGAACCCAAATTGTTAATGAGTCTAATCCGTCAATAGAATTACTTTCTGCCAAGTCATCAAAAGCCACAGCTATATCCACCTTTACTTCCTCATAGGCATATTGAAACGTACAAGAACCTACTGAGGATTGAGCACCAGAATAAACAGGTTGTCCGTCAGCTGCATACACCCCTGCAATTTTCAAAGAAATAGTTCCAAAGGCAGCGCCGGAATAGTTCGGCAGCATATCTTTATGCCGACGCGATTTTCCGCTCAAATCTACAGTTACAGTATTTTCACCTAAGAATTGCGCATCTAAGGTTTCTTGATAAAAACCATTCTCCGCTTCTATATCCCCATATATTAATGTTGCAACCGGTTTCTTCTCTGTATCCAAAGCACCATCAAAATTCAACTGTACAACATTCTCGTCCCCAGACATAATATAAGAATGAAATATATCCATTCCATTTCCAGGCGTATTTACAGAACTGTTTAGAACCACAGGTTTTGCTGCTGCTTTTAAAGCCAAGGAGCAAGTCCCGTCTTCTCCATAAATATCACTTTCTTTATTCGCATTCCGTACTCCCTTCAAAGTTAAGAGCATATCATCTCCTTCCTTTAGGATTCCATCATTGTATGCCTCCATCATAATGGCAGATAGGTCAAATTGTACAGAAGACGATGTCGAAACCGCATCAATAGACTTTTCTTTTCCTCCAATTGTAAGAGTAGCCCCATCCATTTTAACATCCCTATTGAAAGTGAAACTTACTGTAGCATTGGAAACAAACAATGTCTCACCCTCTGTTGGAGAAACTCGTTGTAACTTCAAAGCAACAGCTTCCTTTCCAAATTCCACAGAAATGGTTCGTGCGCTCAACATAAAAGAACGGTGAAAATAATAAGTAATCCCGGCTTTTACTTCCAATTCGCAAACCCCATTATTGTAAACAAGACGTGGCTCCACCATCGTTTGATATGTATTATCCGTATATAAATTCAAAGGATCGGTACTATCAAATGTCAAAGTCAATACTCCGTCCGAAGGAGCCGTAAACGTAGCATACAAATCTTTAAAAAAACTTCCCGAAACATCATATTCTTCTCCACCTTCAAAGATCAAAGGATCATCAGCTGACAATCCGGGGGCAGCTTTCAATCCTCCAACACCCACCATACACACTGCCACAAAAAGAACCATCCTCATCAGATAGTCTTTCATTTCCAAAGTAAACATCTTCCTCATACTGATATTTTTAATTAATAATTATAGATTATACTCTTCTTATTGATATATCGCAACAACCTTTTTCTAAATCCCGATATTTAGACTTTCAACTTTATGGCTGTAAATTTATATATAAAAACACTAAAACAAAAGAAAAATGGAAAGAAATTTATCAAAAGACAAACTAACAGTATAAATATGCAATAAAAATACAAATTTTTAAAGAAGAAGACGAATTAGAAGCGATTTACAAGTTTCTTTTTGGTATCTACGGAATGAAATCAATTTCCAAAAAACACCCGTTTAACCTCCCCAAATCCCCACCACCGTCAATCATCATTAAACTCCTACACCAAAAGAAAAACGGAAATGATTTCTTATCCTTCTCAAAACCATCTCCGCTTCTTCTCTCAGTTCTTAACTTCAAACCACAAAACTTACTTTTGAGTCTCTTTCCTCCTTTTCCAAACCTCACGTCCCAACAAAAAAAGCATACCCAACATCAACAGAACCAAAGAGACATTGGCCACCGTCTCTGTCACGTGCAGGCTCTTCGGGTCAAACTTGAAAGCCACCGTATGCTTTCCGGGAGCCACCTTGATGGCACGTAGGATATAATCGGCACAAACGATTTCCACCGGTTCACCGTCCACTGTAGCTTGCCATCCGGGATAATAAATCTCAGAAAAGACAACGACTCCTCCTTTCGACGAATTGACTTCATACACCAAAGCATTGGCATCGTATGAGGTTAGCCTCACCGTTGCTGCAGAATCCACCGGTTGGCTTCCTTCTGCCACACCCAATATACCCTTATATTTACCGGCAACCAACGCTATCCCTTTCGGATTTACTTGATGTAAACCTAAAATTTCATCATCGGCACTGGCCACGTAACGAACCTCCTTCACAAACCACCCGTTGCCGTTTGCATGAGGATTGGGCACAGGGAAAGTCTGCCCGCCTTCTTGCCCTATAATGGCATACTTCACGTTAAGCATATTCAACACCGGGAATATCGTATCCCCGTCCACTTTTGACAAATCGCCACGAACAGCAGCCACGGCACGAGCGAATTTTCCCATCTCTGGTGCGATATGCTCCTCTATCATTTCTTGATAACGACGAAGTTTTGCCGCATGGTAACCACCGATACTTTTATGATAATAAGAAGTCTTGTTTTCATTGAAAGGACTTCCGGCCAGGTTCATCACACGGTAATCCTTGTCCTTATCGCGCAGGATAAACTCATCCGCCGGTGTCTTAGGCACCACATTCGTGGCAGCCGACACCGGCTCGCTGAACATCCCGTCATTCAAATAACGCTTGTCTACCTGCCACAAATCAAACAAACACAACACGAACACGGCACTGACCAACACGCCGCCACTGACTTTTTTGGCATTATAAGCCAAAAGCAATAATAAACCTATCGCTATGATAATGAAGCTACGCCAGGCATCGGCTACCACTACGGCCTTACGCATCTCATGCAAATTACCCAATATGCCGCCTAACATGTCGCCGGGAATATACCCTTTGGCCGTAGCATCCTGCAACATGGACATTTCTGCCGTAGAAATATAATTGCCGAAAAATACATCAGGCATCAAAGCGAACAAGAGCGCAAAGCCTCCCGTCAAGGCAAAACTGGCATATACATATTTAAGTTTCGCCTTCAGCAATTCCGGCTGTTCCAACAAGGCCTTCAGCCCCAACATAGCCAACAACGGGATGGTGAACTCAGCCACAACCAGAATGGAAGCCACAGCACGGAACTTGTCATACAACGGGACATAATCAAGGAAGAGATTCGTAAGCCCCATGAAATTACGCCCCCATGAAAGCATCACGGAAAGCACCGTCAAAGCCAACAGGCACCATTTCATGGGGCCTTTCAGTACGAAAAGGGACAAGACGAACAGCATCATCACGAAAGCACCCACATACACCGGCCCGCTCGTACCTGGCTGTTCCCCCCAATATTGTGTCAGGGCTTGATAAACAGGTGTATATTGCGGATTGGCTTTCTCCATGGCTTTCTCACTGGCAGTCAATGGTAGAGAAGCACCTCCTTTTACGTTAGGGACAAGCAACGACCATGTCTCCCCGATGCCATAACTCCATTGCGTAATATAATCACGCTCCAACCCGTCTTTTGTCTGGTTGCCGGGGTCCTGCTTGTTTTTATATGCCAATTCACTCTTTCCTCGCATGCTTTCCTTACTATATTGGTAGGTATGGTACAAGTTGGATGAATTGATAGCCACCCCAAGGAGCCCGGCCACAATCAACATTCCGGTAGCCTTGCACCAACCGGCCATTTTCTTTTCTTTCACAGCCTGAACCAGATAGGCCAAAGCCATCAATCCCATTACCGGCAAAAAGTAGTAACTCATCTGCACATGGTTGGACATGATTTGCAAAGCCAAAAAGAAAGCCGTTACCACCCCACCCCACAAATATTTACCACGGTAACATAACACCAAACCAGCTATCGTGGGCGGAATATAAGCCAAAGCCATTACTTTCCAAATGTGTCCGGCACCTATTATAATAAAGAAATAAGAAGAAAAGGCCCACAGTATGGCACCCAACGCAGCCATCCATACCTTGAAGTCAAACGCACGCAGCAGGATATAGAAGCCCAACAACATGACGAAAACATACATGGCCACACCGGTCAGTCCTAACTGGTAGACTTTCTGCAAACTGACCAAAGTGTCGGTAGAATCATAACTCGGTGCCATTTGATAAGTTGGCATTCCGGAAAACAAGGCATTCGTCCAACGTGTCCGCTCCCCGGTACGTTGATAATACTCTTGCATTTCCACTCCCGCACCGACACCTCCACTATGGTCGTGCCCTGTAAGAACCAACCCCTCTGTCACGGGTTGGAAAAAATACAAAAAGCCTATCGCGATGAACAACACCACAGCCAACGCATCCGGCAAATAATTCTTTATTTTATTCATTTCCTATATTATAATATAAAATTAAATTTCTGGTTCGCGTGCGAAAGTAATAAAAAAAACCGCCTTCCACAAGGGAAAGCGGTTAAAATCTTCAGTGCGGCATGCGAATTACTTACGCAAGCCCAAAGCCTTGACGATGGCGCGGTATCTTTCGATATCACGAGCCTTCAGGTAGTTCAACAAAGCGCGACGCTTACCTACCATGATAGTCAAAGCTCTTTCAGTACTATAATCTTTACGGTTCTGCTTCATGTGCTCCGTCAAGTGGGAAATACGGTATGAAAACAATGCAATCTGGCTCTCTGCCGAACCAGTATCAGTGTTAGACTTCCCGTACTGTCCAAAGATTTCTTGCTTCTTAGCTGAGTCTAAATACATAAAATTAAGTTTTTAAAACCATTAATACTCTTAGCGGTTGCAAAGGTACTACATTTTCCCTTTACGCCAAAAGTTTCTTTCATTTTTTTGTCCCTATTCCGCACTTTTCCAATTATTTGTAGTAACTTTGCCACATTATTTTAGGTAAAAAGTATGCAGAACATTAGAAACATTGCTATTATTGCCCACGTAGACCACGGAAAGACTACGTTGGTGGACAAGATGCTGTTGGCGGGCAACCTGTTCCGCGAAAATCAACAGACAGGCGAATTGATGTTGGATAACAACGAACTGGAACGTGAACGCGGTATCACCATTCTATCCAAGAATGTTTCCATTAATTATAAAGGTACGAAAATCAATATAATCGACACTCCGGGACACTCCGATTTCGGCGGAGAGGTAGAGCGCGTGTTAAACATGGCCGACGGCTGCATCCTCTTGGTGGACGCTTTTGAAGGCCCGATGCCCCAGACACGTTTCGTGTTGCAAAAGGCACTCGAAATCGGACTGAAGCCCATCGTGGTCATCAACAAAGTAGACAAGCCGAACTGCCGTCCCGAAGAAGTATACGAAATGGTATTCGACCTCATGTGCGACCTGAACGCCACGGAAGACCAACTTGACTTCCCCGTCATCTACGGCTCTGCCAAAAACAACTGGATGGGCGAGGACTGGAAAACCCCGACAGGCAACATCTTCTACCTGCTCGACCAAATCGTAGAACACATTCCGGCACCCGTACAGTTAGAAGGCACGCCCCAGATGCTCATCACTTCATTGGACTATTCCAACTATACCGGGCGTATCGCTGTGGGACGCGTACACCGGGGCACCCTGAAAGAGGGCATGAACATCACCATCTGCCACCGTGACGGAAGCCGTGAAAAGACCAAAATCAAAGAACTGCATACGTTTACCGGCATGGGACGGCAAAAAGCCACCGAAGTGTCATCGGGCGACATCTGTGCCATCGTAGGTTTGGAGAATTTTGAAATCGGTGACACCATCTGTGACTACGAAAACCCGGAACCGCTACCCACCATCACCATCGACGAACCGACGATGAGCATGCTCTTCACCATCAACGACTCGCCGTTCTTCGGCAAAGAAGGCAAGTTCTGCACCAGCCGCCACATCAACGAACGGTTGGAAAAAGAACTGGAGAAGAACCTCGCCCTGCGCGTTTCCATGCCGGACGGGTACACCGACCGTTGGATTGTAGCCGGACGCGGCGTGCTCCATCTCTCTGTGCTCATCGAAACGATGCGACGCGAAGGATACGAATTGCAAGTAGGGCAACCCCAAGTCATCTACAAGGAAATCGACGGACAGCGTTGCGAACCTATCGAGGAACTGACCATCAACGTGCCCGAAGAGTTCTCCAGCAAGATGATTGACATGGTGACCCGCCGCAAAGGTGAAATGACCTCAATGGAAACACGGGGCGACCGCGTGGACATCGAATTCGATATTCCCTCGCGCGGCATCATCGGGCTGCGTACCAACGTGCTCACGGCCAGTCAGGGCGAAGCTATTATGGCCCACCGTTTTAAAGAATACCAACCATATAAAGGCGACATCAGCCGTCGCAGCAACGGGGTTATGATTGCCCTCGAAAGCGGAACGGCTTTCGCCTACGCCATCAACAACCTGCAAGACCGAGGCAAGTTCTTCATCGAACCGCAGGACGCAGTCTATGCAGGACAAATCGTAGGAGAACACATCCACGAGAAAGACTTGGTGGTGAATGTGACCAAAAGCAAGCAGCTGACCAACATGCGCGCTTCGGGTTCCGACGAAAAGGCCCGCATCGTGCCGGCCACCATCCTCTCTTTGGAAGAAGCCTTGGAATATATCCGTGAAGACGAATACGTGGAAGTAACGCCCAAGAGCATGCGCATGCGCAAGATTATCCTTGACCACACGGAACGCAAACGCGCCAACCGCGACTGACATCATCCGGCAATATCCGCATACCCAAGGCCGCCCCGAAAAGGCGGCCTTTCTTATTCCATCTTGCAGAAAATACGATTGGTTTACAAAATGTCCGAGCTAAAGGTTATTTCGGAACTTTCCGCACGCAGTTTAACATAAATTACGCTGTACGCCGTACTCTTCTATGACTTTATTCCATACTTTTACATTTAAATCATAAAAACCATAAGTCATGAAAAGACTATTTACTTCCTGGACGCTCCTATGCGTCCTCATCCAATTATGGGCACAAGCCCCGTCCGGCTATTACACGGATGCCACAGGCTACAAGGGCCAATCCTTGAAAACGGCATTGTACCGGATTATCACCGACCATACGGCGCGAAGCTACAAGCAACTGTGGACCGACATGCAAAGTACCGACCGGCGAGAAGACGGAAAAGTATGGGACATGTACTCTTCTACCACAGATTTCACTTTTACCAGTGACCAATGCGGCACTTACAAGAATGAAGGAGATTGTTACAACAGAGAACACTCATTCCCCAAAAGTTGGTTTAACGACGCCAGTCCGATGTACACCGACTTGTTCCATCTGTATCCTACAGACGGCTATGTGAACAACCGACGTGGCAACTACCCTTTCGGCGAGACCAATGGAGAACAATATAAATCCAATGGCGGATACAGCAAGCTTGGCAAATGCACGTCTCCGGGTTACAGCGGCACCGTGTTTGAACCCGACGATGAATATAAGGGCGACTTCGCACGTTCCTACTTCTATATGGCCACCTGTTATGAAGACCGCATCGCCACATGGAACAGCGACATGTTGGCTCACAACAGCTATCCGGCCTATGCCAAATGGGCACTCGACATGCTGCTGCGTTGGGCAGCCGAAGACCCCGTAAGCCCTAAAGAGATTGCCCGCAACAATGCGGTGTATAAAATACAGAAGAACCGCAACCCCTATATCGACTTCCCCGGACTGGAACAATATGTATGGGGCAGCAAAACCGGCATCCCTTTCGACCCCGACAATTACGACGGTGGAGGTGAAGTGACCCCTCCGAACCCCGATGACGTGGCCAATCCCACCTTCACGCCGTCTGCAGGCAGCGTGGACAAAGGCACTACGGTCACGATAAGCACCACCACCCCGGCTGCTTACATAGTCTATTCCCTCAATGGCGGAAGCCTGCGCACGGAAGAATCGCCCGTCTATGTGGAAATCACGGAACCGACCACCATCGAGGCTTATGCCATGAAAGAGGACAAGATTAGCGAAACGGTAAGCGCGACCTACACGATTGTCAGCACCCTTCCGGACGAAGGCGTACAGACGTTCAAAAAAGTAAATTCGACAGACGCACTTGAAATAGGCAAACGTTACCTGATAGTGTGCGAAGACAAGAACAAGGCCATGGGAGCCATTCAAAATGATTTCAGGAGTTGCGAGGACGTTACCATCGAAACAGGCCAAATCCGCACGGAAGTAAACGGCAACGGACAGCCGTTCCAAGTCATCCTCGGCGGCCAGGAAGGTGCCTACACCCTGTATGATGCCACCGCAAAAGCTTACCTGTCGCTGACTTCAGACAAAAACAAGCTGCACAACTCAGGCGAGGCCGGCAGCAAAAACGCACAGTGGACCATCACCGTAAGCGGCGAACAGGCTTTCATACAGAACAACGCCTACAAGAGCCGCACCATCCAATACAACGCTTCATCGCCCCGTTTCGCCTGCTACACCAACGGGCAACAGCCCGTAGCACTCTACGTGAACACGACCTCGGGCAGCGGCATCAAGGAAGTAGTAGCAACGGAAGATTCCCTTGTGGACGTGTACACCATCAACGGGCAGCTCGTGCGACAAAACGTACAAGCATCACAAGCCCTGAACGGGTTGAAAAAAGGCATGTACGTCATCAAAGGAAACAAAGTATTGGTAAAGTAAAACAACTCTGTTCCCATACCCATCTATAAACGACCACATCCCGCCACGCCCCCGATAAGAACGTGGCGGGATGCGTATTAGAATGCAGCCCTATTATCTCATTGCGCGTACAAAACGACTTCGCCCTCGCGCAAAGAAGCTTGCACGTCAATCAGCCGTTGGTTGCGGCTACCGCGAAACAACGCGTCACGGTCGCGTAAGGATTCCACGTATGGCCCGTCCACCAACACATCAATGTATTGCAGCAATTCAGCCTGCCGCCGGTCGTGCAGCAACCGTTCGAACTTATAACCGGTATAACACCAGATGTTTTTTCCGGTCTCCCGTTTCACGGCTTCTGCCAGTTCGGCAAATCCTTCCGGTTGGAACATCGGGTCGCCACCGCTGAACGTCACGTCCGCAAACTCATCGGCCCGGATGACCTGCATGATTTCCTCCGTCGTCATCAGGATTCCGGCCCCGATGTCCCACGACTGTGGATTATGGCAGCCGGGACAGGCATTGGGACACCCGGCGGCATACACCGTCGTACGGAATCCCGGTCCGTCCACCGTTGTGTCCTCAACAATCTTTATGACTGAAATCATCGTCGTTTATCGGTTTTCATGCACCACACGGTCATTCAGTTCGGCCAACTTGGCCTTGTTCCAACGGTCTGTCGTCCCGACCAAGTAACCGGTAATGCGTTGCAGGCGGTCTATATGCCCACTGCCGCATTTGGGACACACTTTCATCTCCGGTTCGGCATTCTCGTACCCGCAAGTCATGCAACGGTTACGATTGTGGTTTACCGACCCGTAGCCGATATTATACTTGTCCATCATGTCCACCACGCGCATGATGGCTTCCGGATTATGGGTGGCATCCCCGTCGATTTCCACGTAGAAAATATGACCGCCCCGCGTCAGGTCGTGATACGGTGCCTCAACTTCGGCCTTATGACGGGCACTGCACTTGTAATACACCGGCACATGGTTGGAATTGGTATAATACTCACGGTCGGTAATACCCGGTAAAACGCCGAACTGCTTGCGGTCGCCCCGGGTGAACCTTCCGGCCAATCCTTCAGCCGGAGTGGCCAACACGCTGTAATTATGTTGGTAGAGTTCCGAGAACTCGTTAGCACGGTCGCGCATATAGGTCACGATCTTCAGGCCGAGCTGCTGTGCTTCTTCCGACTCTCCATGATGCTTGCCGGTCAAAGCGACCAAGCATTCGGCCAAACCGATGAAACCGATGCCTAACGTCCCCTGGTTAATCACCGGAGCTATCGTATCGTTGGGCTTCAGCTTCTCGCATCCCAACCAAAGCGCACTCATCACCAACGGGAATTGCTTGGCAAAGGCTGTCTTCTGGAACTCCATACGCTCATGCAACTGACGGGCCGTGATTTCCAACATGTGGTCGAGCTTGGCAAAGAAACGAGCGATACGTTCTTCTTCATCTACAATCTCCATGCACTCGATGGCCAGACGCACGATGTTGATGGTTGAAAAAGAAATATTTCCCCGTCCGATAGAAGTCTTCGGCCCGAAACGGTTTTCAAAGACGCGGGTACGGCAACCCATCGTAGCCGTTTCATACAGGTAACGTTTCGGGTCGTCGGCACGCCACAGTTCATGCCGGTTGAACGTGGCATCCAAATTAATAAAGTTCGGGAAAAAACGACGGGCTGTCACCTTGCAGGCATA
The DNA here is from genome assembly GCF_986071375.1 of Paraprevotella sp. Taxonomy (NCBI): domain Bacteria; kingdom Pseudomonadati; phylum Bacteroidota; class Bacteroidia; order Bacteroidales; family Prevotellaceae; genus Paraprevotella; species Paraprevotella sp. Next base: position 188,198 of record NZ_CFQRNQ010000003.1, read on the forward strand.
TTGGTAAAGGTCGTAATTGCGGTCGGTAGGCAAATAACTCACGCCCCGCTTCTTTTTCCAGATTTGAATCGGAAAGATGGCAGTTTCGCCGTTGCCCACCCCTTCGTAAGTACTACGCAGGATTTCGCGGATGATGCAACGCCCCTCGGCCGAGGTATCCGTACCGTAGTTCACGGAACTGAACACCACCTGATTCCCCCCACGGGAATGGATGGTATTCATATTGTGGATAAAGGCTTCCATAGCCTGATGCACCCGGGCCACAGTCTTGTTCATCGCATGCTGGAGGATACGTGCGTCACCGGTCAGGCCATCCAGAGGACGAGTGACAAAGTCGTCCACTTCCTTATGGTATAAACGGGAGTAGTCCTCGGCGTTCAACTCCTCCAAGACCTTCACTTCTTCGATGAAACTGGCACGCACGAAAGGAGCCAGATAAAAATCAAGCGCAGGAATAGCCTGGCCGCCGTGCATCTCATTCTGTGCCGTTTCCATGGAAATACAGGCCAAAATACTGGCCGTCTCGATACGTTTGGCCGGACGGGACTCCCCGTGTCCGGCAGAGAAACCATGCTTCAAGATGTAGTCGAGCGGATGCTGCACGCACGTCAAGCTTTTGGTGGGATAATAATCCTTGTCATGGATATGCAGATAGTTGTGCTTGACCGCCTCTTTCACCTCTTCACTCAGTAGGTAGTCGTCTACGAAAGGCTTGGTGGTCTCGCTGGCAAACTTCATCATCATGCCGGCCGGCGTATCGGCATTCATGTTGGCATTCTCGCGAGTCACGTCGTTAGACTTGATATTGATGATTTCCAGAAATATGTCACGTGTCTTGGCCTTGCGGGCAATGCTGCGTTGGTTACGGTAAGCGATATATTTCTGCGCCACATCCTTACGGCGGCTTTTCATCAATTCCATTTCCACGGCATCCTGAATCTCCTCCACCGTCATTTGTGCCTTACCACGGTTCGTCACGTGTTCGCATATCAAATGAATCAGCTCTTCATTCTCACCGGCCTCGGTGTGTACCATGGCCTTGCGTATGGCATCCCCGATTTTCCGAGCATTGAAACCCACGATGCGCCCGTCCCTTTTAACAACTGTCTGTATCATATTGCATTTATTTTCCGGGCCGAAAAAGTCCCGGCCTCCTTTTTCTAAAAGAAGCCCTGTTTCTCCGGCATCTAAAATTTTGTATCTTTCTTATTACGTTCCCACCGTCATCCCCTTGTCCCCGGAGTCCGTACGGCTATGTCACAGGCAGGTCTTCTGACTTACTCGCGTTTCATGTCCTTCCCGTTTCGCCCGACGAAACAGTGGATGCAGCATGTCATGAAACGTATAAAAGAGTTCACAGCAGCGGGTCTGTCGGGGACTCTCACCCCGTTCCCTTTTCACCCTGTCGGCCGACTGGCAAACAGGGCACCTGAACAACGGCAAAGGTACACCTTTTCCTTTTTTCGTGCAAGTGTTCTCGCTGTTTTTATTTTAAAGTTTCCAGATTTTACAACCCACAAAACAATTAAAATACTTATAATCATTAGATTATAAATACAATTTACCAAAACGAAAAGGCCAAAAGTTTCCCAAAATAAAAAACATGTATGCAACAGGATCAAATCAGGCCTTCGGAAAGGACAAGACTTATGTCACAAACCGAAAGAAAACCTAAGCCCGAATTCCAAATTAAAATTCAATGGTTTCTCCTTATAGATATTGGAAACAGAACTTCCATTATCAAAATAGTAGCTCACTCCCGGCTCCACATACAAACCTACCACTGACGACAAGTTAAGCTGCATCCCGGCGGCTGCATTTACAGAATATTGCCAAGGTTTTTCCCGTACATCCTTATGTGTAGATGACTTTATCCGACCTTTCCACGTATAATCCGTTTCCGTATCTCCATCCACGCACTTCTCGGCCATTCCTCCGGCCGACAGATACAAATCCATCCACCGTTTCTTCCACAAACTGGCCTTAAAGTTCAAGGGAATCCCTACGTATTGCAGGGATTGCCGGACCTCATAACTATAATCTTCTCCAGAAGAAGAAAGACTTGACGAAAGATAAGTATAAGAAAGGCCGCTTTCTATACCGAACCTTTCGTTTACGGCATAACAGGCAGACACGCCGAACCTGACGGGCTGCTTGTGTTTCATCGGGACAACGCCATCCACATACCGATGGGCAGACCTTATGGCCGTCACCGGAAATTTTCCACATTCCATCGCCTCGGGGTGTCCCCAAGAGGGGATAGTTCCCATCAGGACAACTCCTCCGTTCCCATAATTCATTACCGATTTTCCTGGAGTATTGGATGCAAAAAGACTCACAGCCAACCAATGCGACCTTTCTTTCTTGACCTTTCCGACGTTTGGAACCAACTCAGGATAACGGCCTATTCCATCAGGATAAGGCTTTCCCGAATTTCCATGGCTATCTTCAGGAATCGTTTTTTCTCTTTCAGCCAAAAGTTCTTTTCTCTCTTCAGCTAAAGCCTTCCCACCTTCTTCCGATACGGCAGGCCGGTCGCAAGCCACTATATCTTTCCCGGACGGTTTACGACGGCATGGCTCCTTTTCCACGCGCTGCACTTTTGCCCAAAAGGCATCCGTCGGCCCAAGAAGAACGCCTTCGGTCGGAATGCGATTGTCTGCAAAAGACATAAAAACCGGCTGACACACATTCCTTCCCAAAGGCACAACTATCGCCAACGCTGCCGCAATCCCGGCCAAGCGCAGCCATACGGTACTCCTCCCACGAGAAGAGGAGACGGACAGGCGTTGCTCTTCCAAAGCCTTGTTTATCCCGTCCCACAGCCCGTCGGGAGGGATGACCTCGTAACCGTCCAGTTTCTTTTGCCATTCATTCAACCATTTATCTTCCATTGACCTGAGCTTTATATCTTTGAACTTCCTTTGCCAACACCGCCTTTGCCCGATGCAGTTGCGAAGCCGATGTACTCTCTTTTATATTCAGCATCGCGGCAATCTCCTTATGGCTCTTCCTTTCGAACACATACAAATTGAAAACAGCCCTATACCCTGCCGGTAAACGGCAAATCATTTCCTGAAGAACTTCAGACGGAATGTCCCCCGCATCCGGCTCATCCTCGACCGTGTCCGGTACGTCCCATCCGTCGCCAAGGGATTCCAACTGCCGGTCGCGCTTCAAGAATTTCAATGACTCGTTCACCACAATACGTACCATCCATCCCCGGAGAGAACCTTCACCCCTCCACTCGAAACCGTGAATGGAAGTGAATATCTTCACGAAACAATCCTGAAGGACATCTCTCACATCGTCCATACAAGCCACATAACGGGAACACACGGCTGTGAGGCAACCTGCATAGCGACAATATAATAATTTCATCGCTACACGGTCGCCCCGCTGTATACCTCGAACCAAATCCTGTTCGCCTTCGTCTCCGATACGCGTCATGCTGAACGAACGGTTATCTGTCCCCTAATACTATCGTAACGCACCTCCTCTTTGCATTTGTTCTATTTGTTTTGCCACGTTTCCTGTCTTTTTACGGGTACAATAATCAAACTCTGCCGTCCTCCTTCCCCGGAACGACCGCCAAACCAACGTCAGCTTGACCGTGCGCCCTCCCGTATCGGGAAGCTTCCCTAAATCAAAGGCCACAAGCGCATCGCTCCGCCAACTCCCCGCATCCCCGCAAGCATCGTGACGAAACTCCACCTCATAGGGATTCTCCGGATTGCCCCCGGTCAATAAATTCACCTTATGGGGAATCCCCCTGCTGCCCCACAAAGTAGAGAAACGCAGAGTCAGATAACCGTCTTCCGCCACAGTCACCCAATCGTCTACTATCTCCACAGGGTCATTCCCGTATAGCGAATCGTTCACCAAAGCAGAATCCGGAACCGTTTTTTTCGTCAGGATGCTGTCCATCCAGTTTACATAGACTGCACGCGCACGGGAATGCCTGTCTTCGTCTACGTCCGTAAAATGCACCAAAGCCCGCACCTCCTTTTCTCCGAAAGGGGAAGAAGACAGGTTGACCGGCCAAAGCGTTGTCTCATCATCCAACTGCAAGAAACAGGAATCCGTACCGCCCTTGACCGTCACCAAAGCATTCGGACTGAAATAAGGATACCATACATAAACCTCACCATCGTCATCCGAACAAGACTGAAACAAAACCGGAGCCAATAACAGGAAGGCCAACAACCATAAGACATGTACTTTCTTCATTTTTCATCCAATTTAAAAATCCGACATTCTATTTATCAAACTGCGAACCGACCAAATCCTTGCTCATTCCGATGAAAAATAACGTTAAAAACCAACCATAAAAAAATAGGGATGTACCATTTTCATCTGATACATCCCCTGATATTCCCAATACAAGAATTACTTGTTCTTATAATTCCTCAAACCAGTCTGCAAGAAATCTATATATTTGTTGACATCCTCGTCGTACGAATATGACTTGTTCAACGGTTTGCCTTCATTGTCGAGCAACACATAGAACGGTTGGGCATTGGCCCCGAACTTACTGCGCTGCAGGTAGCTCCATTTGTCACCTACCGTACGCAAAGTACGTTCCTGCCCGTTCTCAGTCACCTTGATAGGTTCCGGCAACTTAGTCTTTTCATCCACATACAGCGTGATCAGCACGTAATCATTCTGCATGATATCCGCCACCTTCTGGTCGGCCCACACAGCCAACTCCATCTTGCGGCAATTCACGCAACCATATCCGGTAAAGTCTATCATCACGGGCTTACCTTGCTGGCGCGCATATTCCATCCCGGCATCATAATCCATGAACTGGGCTTTCACCTCGTTCTCATAAAGGTTGAAGTCTTGCGTGTTCATCGGAGGCGAAAAGGCACTGATAGCCTTCAGCGGTGCTCCCCACAAACCGGGCACCATGTAGATGGCAAAAGCGAAGGAAAGCAAAGCCATGAAGAAACGGGTGACCGAAGTACGGTGATTGACCACTACATTACCGGACTCGTCATATTCGTCTTCATCATGCGGGAAACGCAACCAACCTATAAGATAAGCACCCAACAAAGCAAAAATCACTATCCACAGACTCAGGAAAGCCTCGCGGTCGAGGATATGCCATCCGTAGGCCAAATCGGCCACCGACAGGAACTTCAAGGCAAAAGCCAATTCCAAGAAACCGAGCGTCACCTTCACACAATTCATCCAATTACCGGATTTCGGCATCGTCTTCAGCCAGGCCGGGAACATGGCAAACAAGGTGAAAGGCAAAGCCAAGGCAATGGCAAAACCCAACATGCCGACGGTCGGGGCAAGAATACTGCCCGACGTGGACACTTCTACCAACAGGAAACCGATAATCGGCCCCGTACAGGAAAAAGAAACCAAAGCAAGGGTAAAAGCCATCAGGAAAATGCTCAACAAGCCTGTTGTAGATTCGGCCTTACTGTCTACCGCATTACTCCATGAAGAAGGCAACGTAATTTCAAAAGCACCGAAGAAACTGGAGGCAAACACCAACAACATCAGGCAGAAGAAGATGTTGAATACCGCATTCGTGGACAGGGCATTCAAGGCACTGGCACCGAAAATACCGGTAATCACTAAGCCCAAAAGCACATAAATGACCACTATGCTCACGCCATACGTCGCCGCATCGCGGATACCTTTGCGTTTGTCTCCCGAACGTTTCAGGAAGAAACTCACGGTCATCGGGATAATCGGCCATACACAAGGGGTAAGCAAAGCGACCAAGCCACCAAGGAATCCCAACAGGAATATCTTCCACCAAGCCTGGTCGGCTGCATTGGAGGCGTCTTCACCGAAAGCAGCCAACTCATCAATGACAGGTGTCCAATAATCGCTTGCCGCCACAACGGCATTACCACCGGCCACTGCAGAAGGCACGGAGTCCGCCACGGACAAGCCCGTGGCAACCGTATCAATCCCACCGATGACAGGCGCATCTGTTTTTTCCTCCTTCTCCACCACCGATGCATCCGCAACTTTCTCTTTCTGTTTCTGAGGCTCTGCCACAGCATTTCCGGCCGCAGGCTTTCCGCTTCCGGAGAAAGCAAACTCCACATTAGTCGGAGGCATGCAATTCTCATCGTTACAAGCCCCATAGTTCAGATACCCTTTCACGGAATAAGTAGCGTCCGTAATACGTATTTTCTGCACGAAAACAGCCGTATTCTCCATATAGCTGACTTCCATCCCGAAAAGATTGTCGTATGCCTTATGCACCTTTCCACGTGCCGTCAGCTTACCTACCGGCTCCACACCTTTCTGTTCATCGAAATTAATAGTGGCCGGAGTCGGGCCGCCATCCGGAATGTCCGTAGAATAAACATGCCAACCCGCTTCCGCCTTTCCAGTAAAAACAATCTCGAATTCAGATTCAGACAGTTTCTTTTGGGAAACAGAAAAACTCACCGGGTCGTGAAACTGTGCCCACAGCGGCAAGGTCATGACCCATAACAACAGTAATGAGGTTATTTTCTTCATCATCAAGAATAAACATTTTAAGGTGCAAAGATAGTAAAACTGCAAGGGGGATAAAAGCAAAGTCAGAAAAACCTATATGTTTTTACAGTTTTTTTTAGAATAGTATCCTTAAAAAGCCGAACTAAAAAAGGTCTGCCCAAATACTCGGACAGACCTTGATGTTATGTTTTACTGTAAAATTACAACTTCGGACCTGCTGCAACCAAAGCCTTGCCGGCTTCGTTACCCGTGAACTTCGCAAAGTTCTTGATGAAGCGGGCTGCCAAATCCTCAGCCTTCTTCGTCCACTCTGCAGCGTCAGTGTAAGTGTCGCGAGGATCGAGGATCTTCGAATCAACACCCGGCAACTCCGTAGGAACAACGAAATCGAAGTAAGGAATAGTCTTCGTGGGAGCCTTGTCGATAGAACCGTCCAAGATGGCATCGATGATACCACGGGTATCGCGGATGGAAATGCGCTTGCCCGTACCGTTCCAACCCGTGTTCACCAGGTATGCCTTAGCACCCACCTTGTTCATCTTCTTCACGAGCTCTTCAGCATATTTCGTAGGATGCAAGCTCAAGAAAGCAGCTCCGAAACAAGCAGAGAACGTCGGAGTCGGTTCAGTGATACCACGTTCCGTACCGGCCAACTTGGCAGTAAAACCAGACAAGAAGTAGTATTGAGCCTGTTGGTCGTTCAAGATAGAAACGGGAGGCAATACACCGAAGGCATCAGCCGACAGGAAGATTACCTGCTTTGCGTGAGGACCCTTGGAAATAGGCTTCACGATATTTTCGATGTGGTAAATAGGATAAGATACACGTGTATTTTCCGTTACGCTCTTATCTGCAAAATCAATCTTGCCGTTAGCATCTACCGTTACATTCTCCAACAAAGCGTCACGTTTGATAGCCTTGTAGATATCGGGTTCGGATTCTTTGTCCAAATTGATGACTTTGGCATAGCAACCGCCTTCGTAGTTGAATACGCCCTCGTCATCCCATCCGTGCTCGTCGTCACCAATCAGCTTACGTTTCGGGTCGGTAGACAAAGTCGTCTTACCGGTACCGGACAAACCGAAGAAGATAGCAGAGCTCGTACCGTCCATGCTAGTGTTGGCAGAGCAGTGCATAGAAGCGATACCGCGCAAAGGATTGAAGTAGTTCATCATGGAGAACATACCCTTCTTCATTTCACCACCGTACCAAGTGTTGATGATGACTTGCTCTTTTGAAGTCAAGTTGAAGACCACGGCTGTTTCTGAGTTCAAGCCCAGTTCCTTGTAGTTTTCAACCTTAGCCTTAGAAGCATTGTAAACCACGAAGTCAGGTTCGAAATCCTTCAAATCTTCTTCCGTGGCGCGGATGAACATGTTCGTTACGAAATGAGCCTGCCATGCCACTTCCATGATGAAACGCACCTTCAGGCAAGTAGCCTTGTTAGCGCCGCAGAAGCCGTCGACAACGAACAATTTCTTATTTGAAAGCTCCTTCACAGCCAAATCCTTCAACACATTCCAAGCCTCTGTCGTTACAGGCTTGTTGTCATTCTTATATTCTTCAGAAGTCCACCATACGGTGTTCTCAGAAGTAGCATCTTTTACGATAAACTTGTCCTTGGGAGAACGACCGGTATAAATACCCGTCATCACATTCACAGCACCCAATTCCGTTACCTGACCTTTCTCAAAACCTTCCAAACCAGCTTTGGTTTCTTCCTGGAACAACACGTCGTATGACGGATTGTGGAGAACCTCTACAGTACCGGTAATACCGTACTTACTCAAATCTAAATTTGCCATTTTCTAAAATAATATTTGGTTAGAAATCAATTCACTATAAAAAAGCTTCCTTTTTGCGCTGACAAAATTACAAAGAAATGCGTGCATCTGAAACTTTCGGCTTATTATTTTTCTTAATTCAAAAACATTCTTCCGTTAAATTTCCCAAAACCTAAGAAGCACAGCTATATTTGCTACACGGAGTTTACATTTTCAAGAAGTTTTTGTTACTTTTGCTCTCAAGTATATTTAAATCCATCCAAATATGAAAGTGATTAACTTTGCAGAACACCAAACGGTTGTCAACAGATACATGTCGGAACTCCGGGACGTGTGCATACAGAAAGACAGGGCACGGTTCCGCCGCAACTTGGAAAGAATCGGGGAAGTCATGGCGTATGAAATCAGCAAGACGTTGGATTATTCCACCAAAGACATACAAACCCCATTGGGCACGGCATCTACGCAATTGTACAACGACCCGATCGTACTGGGCACCATCTTCCGGGCCGGCCTTCCTTTCCATCAAGGCTTCCTGAATGTGTTCGAGGAGGCCGACAACGCATTCGTGTCGGCCTACCGTTTCTACAAAGACAAAGAATGCCATGAAGTGGGCATACATATCGAATATCTGGCCACACCGGACCTGAACGGCAAAACACTTATCATTGCCGACCCCATGCTGGCTACCGGCGGCAGCATGGAACTGGGGCTGAAGGCATTCGAGACCAAAGGCATACCGGGAAAAGTGCACTTATGCAGCGCGATAGCCAGCCGGAAGGGTGTGGACTACCTGACGGAAACATTCAAAGACACGGACTACACCTTATGGTGCGGGGCCATCGACCCGGAACTGAACGACCACATGTACATCGTCCCGGGATTGGGCGATGCCGGCGATTTGGCCTACGGCGGAAAACTTTAAACGCACAAAAAACACAACGTTACACAGATTGCAAAGCTTGTTTTTCCAATCTCAGGAGAATGAAAAATCAATCTCAGGCGAATGATTTTTCGTTCTCCTGAGATTGATTTTTCGTCTGGCGCAGATTAATTTCAGACCTTTAGAATATTGGTTTTCAAGTCTTTCCTTTTTTAAAAGGTCTTCAGCAGAAATCTTCACAAAAAAGCGGCAGCCTCGTGTCCGGGACAGCCGCTATCGTCTATATTGCGAGGCAGGCAGGAACTTACCCCTTCACCTCCCAAATATCATTCGTATAGAGCAGCTCCGTGAAATTGTGGTAGGGTTTCTTTCCTTTCACTTCTTCTATCTGCCGGTTGACCGCCTCGTCGTATGTCGGAGCTTCCACATCACGAATCACGCCCAATGCCACCGGGAAATCAGGCCCTTCCATCAGAGCCAACTTCAAGTGCAAGGTGTTGTCCTGGCAATGCGCATCATGCACGAGGATGTCTTTTTCCGTCACGCCGTTCTCTCCTATCTTCACGACCTTCAACCCGAAACCTTCCTGCATCAAGCCGAATTCCTTATTTTCACCGAACAACATCGGCCGGCCGTGTTCCAGATAAATGGCATGCTTGGCACGCCCTTCCTTGGTCGAAACGGCATCATGCGTCCCGTCGTTGAATATCACGCAATTTTGCAATATCTCGCACACGGCGGCTCCCTTATGGGCGTGTGCCGCCTTCAGGATTTCCACTGTCCCGGCGGCATCCGTAGCCACGGCACGGGCAAAGAAGTGACCGCGCGCCCCGAAACACAACTCAGCCGGATTGAACGGGTCTTCCACCGTCCCGTAAGGAGAGGATTTGCTGACGAAGCCTCTCGGAGACGTCGGAGAATACTGCCCTTTCGTAAGGCCGTATATCCGATTGTTCAGCAGAATCATATTGATGTCCACATTGCGACGGATGGCATGGATGAAGTGGTTGCCGCCAATGGCCAACCCGTCACCGTCACCGGAAATCTGCCACACGGTGATATCCGGATTGGCCACCTTGAAACCGGTAGCAATGGCTGCGGCACGCCCGTGAATCGTCTGCATGGCATACGTATTCATATAATATGGCAAACGGCTGGAGCAACCGATACCTGAAATCACGGCTGTTTCATAAGGCGGCACTCCAATCTCGGCCATGGCCTTGTGCAAAGAAGCCAAAAAGAAATGGTCTCCACACCCGGGACACCAACGCGGCTGCCCCTTCTTATAATCTTTTGCTGTATATTCGCTCATTTTCTTTTATTCTTCTAAGTTTGACTATTTGTTGTAAATCTCGGTAAAGGCTGCCACCAACTCGCTCACGACAAAAGGCTGGCCTTTCACCTGATTGAACTGATAAGGCACGAAGCCGTCTACTTTCATACGCAGATATGCGGCAAATTGCCCTAAGTTCTGCTCGGCTACCACGACTTTCTTATACCGCTTCAGCACTTCCGCCGTATTGGCAGGCAACGGGTTCAGGTAAGAGAAATGAGCCAAAGCCACTTTCTTGCCTGCAGCCGCCATTTCATCCATGGCCGAATGCAAATGGCCGTAAGTACCGCCAAAGCCCACTATCAGCAGTTCGGCATCGTCCACGCATCCCTGCACCTCCACATCGGGCACCGGGATTTTGGCCACTTTCTCTGCACGCAAACGGCACATCTTGTCGTGGTTCTCGGGATCAGTGCTGATGGCTCCTGTCCGGCCATCCTTCTCCAACCCGCCAAGAATATGCATATACCCCTCTTGTCCGGGTATGGCCCAGTAACGCACTTGCGTGTCGGGATTACGCATGTACGGCGTGTAGCTCCCAGCCATTTCCGGAGTGACGTAAGGGGGGCAAATATCGGGATAATCGTTCAAATCGGGCAACTTGAAAGCACCAGAACCGTTGGCCACAAAGGCATCGGTGAGCAACACCACAGGTGTCATGTGCTCCAAAGCCATCTTCGAGGCATAATAGGCCGCATCGAAACAATTCGTAGGCGAAGTGGCGGCTATTACCGGCATCGGCGATTCACCGTTACGTCCGAAAAGGGCTTGCAACAAATCCGTCTGTTCGCTCTTCGTGGGCAAACCCGTGGACGGCCCTCCGCGCTGCACATTCAGTACCACCAAAGGCAATTCCGTAATCACGGCCAAGTTCATGGCTTCCGATTTCAAACATACACCAGGCCCCGAAGTAGAAGTCACTGCCAATGCACCGGCAAAGGAAGCGCCAATGGAAGAGGCACAACCGGCAATCTCATCCTCGCACTGCACCGTGGTCACGCCCAGACTTTTATGTTTGGACAATTCATGCAGCACGTCCGTAGCCGGCGTAATGGGATATGAACCCAAGAAAAGCCGCTTGCCAGCCTTCTCTGCCGCAGCGATAAACCCGTATGCAGTAGCCTTGTTGCCCATGATGTCCATATACTTGCCGGGCTTTTTCGTCTTGGATTCCACCTTATAGGTATGGGCCACGGAGGCATGCGTATTGGCCCCGTAATCATATCCGGCTTGGATAACCTTTATATTGGCTTCTGCCACGGCAGGCTTTTTGGCAAATTTCTCACGCAACATGTTGAACGCAATCTCCAGGTCGCGGTTGAACAACCAACACACCAGTCCGAGCGCAAACATGTTACGGCATTTCAATATGCCCTTGTTGTCCATGCCAGAGTCTGCCAGACAGGCTTTGACCATCTGGGTGATAGGGGCAGCAATCACATCGTTTTTGATGCCCAACTCTTCTATCGGGTTATCCGTCGTGAAAGCGGCCTTCTGCAAATCTTTGGCCTGAAAACAATCGGTGTCGATAATAATACATGCTGTAGATTTGGCATATCTGTACTGGGTCTTCAATGCTGCCGCATTCATCGCCACCAACACATCACACTTGTCGCCCGGCGTGTACACACGCCCCGCACCGATGTGTACCTGAAAACCGGAAACTCCTGTCAACGACCCCTGCGGAGCCCGGATATCAGCCGGATAATCGGGAAACGTACAAATGTCATTTCCTACCGTCGCCGAGACCGTAGAGAAAATATTCCCGGCCAACTGCATACCGTCGCCGGAATCACCAGAGAAACGAACCACTACCTGGTCCAGCTCTTTTACTTCTAATCTATCAGCCATACTTTTTGTAGCATTTATATGATTACTGTATATTCTTTCTACCTTAGGAATGCAAATATCGCAAAGATATGTTTAAAAACAAAATATTTTGCTGTTAAAAGCATTCCGGAATACAGATTATACTATAAAATCGTAATCTAAAAGCTTATTTATATAGCATTTCATCGTTCTTCCCTCACTTTTCAAAAGCATAAAGTTCGCAAAAGCATAGGAAAATGCATAAATATGCAAAGAGAGAAAGGTCAAACCTTTCCCTCTACCTTATGAAAGTTTTGTCCCAAGTATTCGACTTTTTAAGCAGAAACTGTTAACTTTGCAATGTAGAAAGAGCCCCTGTAGTTCAATGGATAGAACTACGGTTTCCTAAACCGCCAATCCGGGTTCGATTCCCGGCGGGGGTACACGGTCTATTTCAAGGTAAAAGTTTGTGTTCCGGCTTTCACTCTGTACTTCTTCCCATTCACTTTCAATACATATTCCTTATCAGACACCACGCGTACGGTATCCCCGTCTGCCACGATGTCAGTCTGCACATCGCCGAACCTCAGATTCCGGATACCTTGCTCGCCCCAACCTGTCTTATGCCATTCCACGAGCCGAGCCGTGGCATCTATATTATAAAATCCCAACACGTTCTCAATAAACAAAGAAATAGGCCCCAAGGCAGACCATCCGCAAAAATCTTGCGCCACCAACGTCAAGTTCTCACCGTCCACCCGCTGTCCGGGACGGGCTGCCGACGGAGAATAACATTCCCAAATGGAGTGGGGCGCAAAAGCCTTATAGGTTTCAGACATCTGCGCCAACAAACGGCACGCATTCTCATGTGCCACATCATGATAACCGTAAGTCTCAAGTGCCTTGGTTGACATGTAGGCCAAGGGCAACCACACTCCACCTCTCCAATAATCTCCAACCTTCCCATTGTAATCCTTATCACTCCGCGACACGGATGGCCAAGGGTATTGGCCGCCGAACTCATTCTCGTCCTGCGCATATTCCACCAAGCGCGCCGCTTGTTTCCGTCCCGGGACTTCTGCCAACATAGCCCAATACACAGCCGGTGTCCGCACTTTCACAAAGTCGCCCGTGGCCTCTTCTATGTCATAATAAAAACCATCCTCCGCATCCCAATAATACTTATTGAGCAAGTCCTTCTTCACGGCATACTCCCCGGCAAACTCCTTGGCCGTAGATGGGTCGTCCAAGACCTCGGCAATCCTTTCGATATAAAGTGCCGCCAAGGCCTGTTGGGCCAAGGCATCCATCCACAGCATTTCCCCATCGCATCCCCGGCCACGCGGAGTATTGTCCATACCGCTCTGCACGTCGCCCCACAAATAACCTTTCTCCCTCCATTCCAACATGACCGGCATCTTGGAAAAACGGCTGCCCCCCTCTTCAGTTCCTCAAACCAACGGTAATGCCGTTGCAAGTACCGGTTGTCTTCCAACACATATTCCAAACGCCTTTTGTCGCCTGTCATCTTATAGTATTCATATTCCACCCACGCGAAAAAGGGAGGGTTGTCCGGATGCCAAATCTTCAAAGAGACCGAATCCCCGTCCAATATCGTCTTATAGAAGTTATCCAAGCTCTGTATGCCAGGAAAAAGCGAAGGCGCATAGCGGCAGAAAAGCACCATGAACTCGGTATCCCAAATCCAAATCGTGTCATCCCACAGGTTCTCATCCATATAGGGTGACTGGGGAATCCCGTCCTGATGCTTCACACGTCCCCAGGCCAAGTCCCAAGCGGCCCAATACAAATCCACAAAACCCGGTTCGGGGGAATAAACCGGTTGGGGCAACAAAGACTTGTCCAACCCGCTTCCGGTTTCAGGCTTGGCCTGCACACCAACCGCCATAGCGGACAAAAGGATACCGGAAAACAAAACACTCTTTAATCCCATCATATCACATCTTTTATTTTGAAGACAAAGAAACCGCTCTTCTGGAACATTACCAAAAAGCTTTGCACCAAAAACAGACGGATATGCTCCAGTATCATATACTGAAGACAGCCCGGGTGCAAAACAATACAGGGCAAGCCTAAGCCTGCCCTGCATCCAAACAACTTATAAACGAATTCTTTATTTCATTTCCGAATCGTTCTCCTTGATGCGCTGCCCCATAGTCAGGAAAGCTACCGGAGCCGCCATGAAAATGGAAGAACAGGTTCCGATTACCACTCCGAGAATCATGGCAAAAGCAAAACTGCGGATACTATCCCCTCCCAAGAAGAAGATACACAACAATACGACTAACGTGGTCAACGAAGTATTGATGGTACGCGTCAATGTCGTATTCAAAGAATCATTGAACAAACGCTGACGGTCACGGTTCGGATACAGATGGAGGAACTCGCGGATACGGTCGAATACCACCACTTTGTCATTAATAGAATAACCGATAGCCGTCAGGACCGCACCAATGAAAGTCTGGTCGATTTCCAAAGAGAACGGCATCCATCCCCAACAAATCGAATACGCTCCGATAATCAACAAGGTATCTACCGTCAAGGCCACAACTGCCCCAACCGAGAAAGCCACATTGCGGAAACGCAACAAAATGTAAAGGAAGATGGCAATCAATGCCAATACCACAGAGACAATGGCACCATAAGTAATATCCTCAGCCACGGAAGGACCGACCTTCTCCGAACTGATAATGGAACCTCCGGCACGCTCGTCACGATTGATGAAAGTCTGCAAATCCAAATCCGAAGACAACAAACCACCGCCTTTGAGCGTTTCGAACAAAGTCGACTCTATCTCAGAATCCACGTCCGTGCCTTCCTCATCAATCCGGTAGTTCGTAGATATACGTACTGTCTGATGGTCAGTACCCAAGGCAATGACCTGGATATTGGCATCCCCGAACTTGTTTTGCAACAACGTACGTACGGTTTCCGGCTCCACTTGCTTCTCGAACACGACAACAAAGTTACGTCCACCCGTAAAATCAATGCCTTTACTCAAACCGCGGACAAACAGTGACGCGATACCTATGAGCAATAAGACACCAAATACAGAGAAAGATTTCTTGTAAGCACTCATGAACTTGTAATGGGTGTCACGAAGGAACTTACGGGAAAGAGTCGTTGTAAACGTCAAGTTCATCCATTTGTCTTTGTTCAGGAAGTGCTCGTATACAATACGAGTCAAGAAAACAGCCGTAAAGAAAGACACCAAGATACCGATAATCAATGTCGTGGCAAATCCACGGATAGGACCTGTTCCGAAATTATACAAGATGATACCCGTAATGATAGAAGTCAAATTGGAGTCGAAAATGGCCGAGAAAGCATTGGAATAACCATCCGACAATGCTTGTTTCACAGCTTTTCCCGCACGCAATTCTTCCTTAGTACGCTCATATATCAAGACGTTAGCATCCACAGCCATACCCAAAGAGAGCACCATACCGGCAATACCGGACATGGTCAAGGCTGCCTGGAATGAAGTCAAAACGCCTAACGTAAAGAAGAAATTCAGAATCAAAGCCCCATTGGCCACCATGCCCGGGACAAGGCCATACATGCCGCACATGTAAATCATCAACAGGATAAAGGCTATCACAAATGAAGTGATACCTTGATTGATGGACTCTTGTCCCAACGTAGGACCTACGAATTGTTCTGAAACGATATGTGCAGGAGCCGGCATCTTACCCGTGTTCAGCACGTTGGCAAGGTCACGCGTATCTTCGAGCGTGAAATGTCCCGTAATAGAGGAAACACCACCGGTGATCTCATTCTGCACCGTGGGAGCACTATATACATACCCGTCAAGCACAATGGCGATAGCGCGCTTCACATTTTTCTTGGTCAACGCAGCCCAACGACGGGCACCATCGGAATTCATCGTCATGCTTACGCACGGACGGCCGTTCTGTTCGTAATCATCCTTGGCTTCTGTCACGACATCGCCTTCCAAAGGTGCACGACCATTGCGTTCCGTAATTTTAATCGCATATAATTCGAAAATGTCTCCCATATTACCGCTACCTACAGGCTTCACTCCCCAATAAAGTTTCAGGTCACTGGGCAGCACTTCTTTTGCCACGGCAGAAGTGATATAGCGATTGACGGTAGCCGTATCACGCCAACTGGCATAACCCACCACACATCCCATAGGACCTTGGGCTAATTGCAACACAGAAGCCAAAGGATGGTTCTTCATCGCCTGTTCGTCCACAGCCGCCCCGACCTTCTCAGCCGGAGTTCCGCTATTTCCCTTCAGAGCCGCAGCCAAATCCTTCACAGGAGCTTTCTTTGTAGAGTCCGTAGCGTCCACTTTTTCAGCCGGTGTCAATTCAGCCATTGCTGTAGTGTCAGCCTTAACCGTATCGGTTTCTGCAGTTGCAGCATGCTCTGCAGCCAAACGTGTATCCAATGTAGCCAGGAATGGGATAATCTCTTCCGTATTATAGGTTTCCCAAAACTCCAGATTTGCACTACCTTGCAACAATTTACGCACACGTTCCGGTTCTTTCACACCCGGCATCTCCACCATAATGCGCCCCATCTGTCCTTCCAACGTCTGGATATTGGGCTGTACCACACCGAAACGGTCGATACGCGTACGGAGCACATTATAAGAATTGTCAATGGCAGACTGCACTTCGGCACGTAGCACTTTCTCTACTTCAGAGTCGGAACTCTTGGTCGTTACTTTACCTTTCAACTGCTGTGTAGCAAACAATTCCGCCAAATTTCCATCCGGCGCCAATGTTTTGTACTCTTTCACAAATAAGGTAATAAAATCACTCTGGCTATTCTTAGCCCCTTCCGCAGCCTTCGCTACCGCCTTGTTGAATGCCGGATCTTCCTTATGGTCGGCCAAAGCCTTTACCACTTCGGGAACGGACACCTCCAGAATGACATTCATACCACCTTTCAGGTCCAAGCCCAGACTAATCTCCATTTCGCGACAGTCTTTCAGCGAATAAGCGCCCAACCACACCGGATTGTTCATCACGGAATCCAGATAATGTGCGCCGGCTTCCTCTCCTTGCGTTTTCGTAATCTCATCCACCTTATTCATTTGGTAAGTAGTTACAAATGAAAAAGATAAATAGAACACGCACACAAGGGTCAACAGTAAAGCGAAAACTTTAACAAATCCTTTGTTTTGCATTTTAATTTATTATTATGATGTTATTATTTAATAGCTAATCAGACTACAAAGGCGCAAATATAACGTTTTTTTCACATTAACGCCGCAAGTTAACAGATTTATTTATGCCCTAATTCTCTTTTTTGTGTTTTTTCAAGTAAGTAATCATCGGATAATGGTCGGACCACGGAGCCGTCTTGTCCACATGCGTCTCGTATGTCTGCCAATAGTCGGAAACGAAGATATGATCGATACGAAAATAGAACCCTTTCTGATTATAAGACAAGCCTAGCCCGTTACCCGATTGACGGAATGCACTTTTCAGCCGGGAAGACAGGCGATGGCAAGAATAAGATATGGGAGAGTCATTCAAATCACCGCAGACAATCACAGCCTTCCTCCCTGATTTTTCGACATAGTTCAAAACCGAATCGACCTGCGGTCCGCGCAAACGACTCGCCCCGGCCATCTTCCGAACCAGTTCTCTGGAGTTACTTTCCGCATGCCCACTCTCCGGTTCTTTAATGATTTCCTTATATTTCATCTTATCCTCTGGTGTCAGCTTATAAGACTCCAAATGGTTATTCACCAACAATACAGTATCCTGACCGTATAATAATTCTACGGCAAGACTGCCATTGGTCGTACTTTCATAGGCTATCCGATGTACGGACAATACAGGCAAACGACTATAGACGAATTGAGGCTCAGCCTTTCCATCATGCAGACGACGAATATGATAACCAGCCTTTGCCATGATGCTATCCACATACTCAGATTTAAGATTCTTAGGCGCCACTCCTTCCTGAAGACAGATAATGTCGGCCTCAGAAGCCACAAGATAATCCAAAATCGGGTACCGTCCTTCCGCATTCTTCTCTCCCCGGGCAAGGAACTCTGTATTATAAGTAAGCAATTTAAGCGCGTCTTCCGGACGCTTCTCAGGCCAGTTCACCGGACAATAGTCATATATATAGGAAATAGACAGCAACATTCCGGCAAAAGGCAACCAAACGTAACGAATGGAAAAAACCAACCAAAAAAAGACAAAAGCTATATTAAGTAATAATAGCAGGGGAAATCCCAACCCGAATAGAGCCACATGAGAATGAACCGCCGGATTCAATCCGGAACTTAGCCCGCAGGCCCACAACATGAAAGCCGCCATTATGTTTGCACCGATTGACAGCTGTATCAATATACGTTTCAATGTATTCATCTTCAACGCTGACTGGCATCAAACAACTTACGTTTTTCCTCCTCTGTTAAACTTGTATATCCGGATTTACGTACTTTTTCTAAAATATGGTCTATCTCTTCTGCCTCTTCCTTTTTACGGGCGTTATATTCATAATCATCCTTCCGCGCCCCCATAGAGACATTCATTTTAGGCTTCCGATAAGAAGAAAACCGGTCTCGTCCTCCGGCAAACCATTTTTTCAACCGTTCTGCAGCAGACGAGCGATTGCCATAGTATCCTCCACCGCTGTTTCTACGCCAATACAAGATGAGCAGCAACCCGAATATCATTCCTCCGAGATGTGCGAAATGAGCGACTCCGTCACCGGAGTTCCCCAAAGCGGAAAGCAACTCTATGACGGCATAACCTATCACAAAAAACTTGGCCTTGACAGGCACGGGAAGCGGAAAAATAAACAGGCGTTCATTAGGAAACGACATGCCGAACGCCAACAAAATTCCGTAGACTGCACCAGAGGCTCCGATAGTAGTCCAACGATTCAAATAGTCGCCCATGGAAATCACGGTATAACCGATATTAACCGTATCGTACGCTCCCAAGCCTTGCCACAGATATTGTACATATTGCACTCCTTCCTGAACCAAACCGGCACCCAAGCCGCACACGACATAATAAAGCAGGAAGCGGCGACTGCCCCAATAAGACTCCATCACCCGACCGAACATCCACACGGCGAACATATTAAAAAGGATATGCGTGACACCACCGTGCATGAACATATACGTAAAGAACTGGTAGAAGCTGAAATCAGGAGCTAAAAAGAAGTGTAGTCCTAGCAAATTATCCAAATCCACACCATAGCGCACTGCTACCAATTTAGCCAAAAAGAACAAAAGATTGATTATAATCAGATTCTTCGTTACGGGAGGCATATTCATCATATTCACACTCTATTTTCATTATTCATTGAGACCGCAAAAATACTAATTTTATTCCATTTCATTTAAAATAATCCCTTCAAGCTTGTGCTTTTTCATAAAAAGAAATATTTTTTCAATGAAAAAGTTTGTTTTAACGGCTAATTTACATACATTTGCATGATAGGATACAAAATAAGCGAATTATTATCTACTAAATTATTTCATCAAATGAACAAAACAGAACTTATCAACGCCATTGCAGAGAACGCAGGCTTGAACAAGACAGATGCCAAGAAAGCTTTAGACGCAACAATCAGTGCTATCTCTGAAGCATTAAAGAAGGGTGACAAAATTGCACTTGTAGGTTTCGGAACATTCTCCGTAAGTGAAAGACCGGCCCGCACGGGTATTAACCCCAGAACGAAAGAGCAAATCACCATTGCAGCCAAGAAAATAGCTAAATTCAAAGCTGGTGCGGAATTAGCTGACGCACTCCAGTAACCAGAATAAATCTATTCTGCGGAAAAAAGGGAGAAGCAAACGTTTGCTTCTCCCTTTTTATTATGTATCTTTGCAGCCTGAATAATAAGGTAAAAACAAGGTTATGGAGATAGAAAATAAAATCGTATCAGCCGTAGTTCTCGGCATCAAGACTTTATACGGACAGGACATAGCTCCCGAAACAGTGCAACTCCAAAAGACAAAAAAAGAATTTGCAGGGCACCTGACATTAGTCGTTTTCCCCTTTTTGAAAATATCTCGTAAAAAACCGGAAGACACAGCCCAGGAGCTTGGCCATTTCTTGAAAACGGAAATCCCTTCCGTCGTAGCCGATTTCAATGCCGTCAAAGGCTTTCTGAACCTTGTAATTGCTCCGGCCAGTTGGATTGGTCTGCTCACCGATATCCATCAAGATGCACAGTTCGGCCTGACCGAAGCGACCGACCATTCACCGTTGGTCATGATAGAATACTCTTCACCCAACACCAACAAGCCTTTGCATTTGGGACACGTCCGCAATAACCTGTTAGGATGCGCTTTGGCCAACATCATGGCAGCCAATGGTAACCGCGTGGTGAAGACCAATATCGTAAACGACCGCGGCATACATATCTGTAAAAGCATGTTGGCCTGGCTGAAATACGGAAACGGTGCCACTCCGGAAAGTACCGGCATCAAAGGCGACCACCTCATCGGAGACTACTATGTGGCTTTTGACAAACACTATAAAGAACAAATCAAGGAACTTATGGAAAGGGGCATGAGCGAGGAAGAAGCCAAAAATGAAGCCCCGCTCATCAAGGAAGCCCGCGAAATGTTAGTAAAATGGGAAAACAATGATCCGGAAGTCCGTGCCCTTTGGCGTAAAATGAACGAATGGGTCTATGCCGGTTTCGATGTCACCTATAAAGCCCTTGGCGTAAGTTTCGACAAGATATATTATGAATCGGAGACTTATCTCGAAGGCAAAGAGAAAGTTTTGGAAGGGCTTGACAAAGGACTGTTTTTCCGCAAAGACGACGGTTCCGTATGGGCCGACCTGACTCCGGAAGGATTGGACGAGAAACTTCTGCTCCGTTCCGACGGGACTTCCGTCTACATGACACAAGATATCGGTACGGCCAAACTGCGGTTCCGCGATTACCCCATAGACAAAATGATTTACGTGGTAGGTAACGAACAAAACTACCACTTCCAAGTGCTTTCCATCCTGTTGGACAAACTCGGTTTCGAGTGGGGCAAAGACCTTGTACATTTCTCATACGGCATGGTGGAACTGCCAAACGGTAAGATGAAAAGCCGCGAAGGCACGGTCGTGGATGCCGACGATTTGGTAGCAGAGATGATAGGCAGCGCACGCAAGATGTCGGAAGACAAAATCAACAAGCTTACGGACCTAAGTGAGGACGAAGCCAATGAGATAGCACGGATTGTCGGTTTGGGAGCCTTGAAATACTTTATATTAAAGGTAGACGCACGAAAGAACATGTTGTTCAATCCGGCTGAAAGCATCGATTTCAACGGAAATACCGGACCATTCATCCAATATACGTACGCACGTATCCGTTCCATCCTGCGCAAAGCTTCCGAATCAGGCATCTCCATCCCTGAAACGTTGTCAGCCCAAACGGACTTGAGCGAAAAAGAAATCAGCTTGATTCAAATGTTGGCCGACTTCCCGAACGTAGTAAAACAAGCAGGTTCCGACTATAATCCAAGCTGCATTGCCAACTATTGCTACGACTTGGTGAAAGAATACAACCAATTCTATCACGATTTCAGCATCTTGCATGAAGAGGACGAAAACAAGAAAACGTTCCGTCTGGTACTGTCTGCCGAAATCAGCAGAATCATACGTACGGGCATGGGCTTGTTGGGCATAGAAGTGCCTGAACGCATGTAAAAAAACTCCTCTTGCGATGGGGAAAAAGAAATTCTATGTAGTTTGGCATGGAGTCAGTCCGGGCATTTACACGTCCTGGACTGACTGCAAACTGCAAATCAATGGCTTCGAAGGAGCCATTTATAAATCTTTCGACACCCAAGAGGAAGCCGAAAGAGCTTATAACACCTCTCCTTATCTTTATATCCAGAAAAAAAAGACTACCGCTCCGGCAGTTTCCGGAAACAAACCAACAGACGTGCCGTCTTATCGGCACGACACCGTATTACCCCTTCCACCCGAAGTCCCGGCAGAAGCCTTGGCTGTCGATGCAGCATGCAGTGGTAATCCTGGCCCAATGGAATACCGAGGCGTTTATCTCCGTACAGGCGAAACCGTCTTCCATTTCGGACCGGTGTACGGCACCAACAATATCGGTGAATTTCTGGCCATTGTACATGCCTTGGCTCTGATGGAACAGAAAAGTATCCGGATGCCGGTTTTCTCAGACAGCCGGAACGCCATCGGTTGGGTCAAGCAAAAGCGTTGCAAGACCAAATTGGAACGCACCCCCCGTACAGAAGCACTCTATCAGATGATAGAACGGGCTGAGATCTGGCTCAGAACCCACAAAACAGACATTCCCATCCTGAAATGGGAAACGGAACGATGGGGTGAAGTCCCGGCCGATTTCGGCAGAAAATAATCATCTCCACCTATGTCTCCTAAAAAAGAAAAATGATGAAACAACGTATTTCTTACCTTATTAAATTGTTTTTAGCCTTCCTGCTGTTCTTTGTGTTGCAGAAAATCGTGTTCGTCTATTTGAACGCCCCCTTGCCGGTTGGCGACCTGTTCCAAATCATCGTCCACGGGTTGGGCCTGGACGCTTCTACAACGGGATACTTGCTCATCTTCCCATTCCTCGTCGTATGGCTCAGCATTTGGATGCGTCGCATGAAGGCCAAAGTCGTATTACGCCCTTATTTCATCCTTATCGCCATTCTGCTCTCGCTGATTTGCGTGGCAGACACATCACTCTACACATTCTGGAAATTCAAGCTCGACGCCACGATCTTCAATTACATGGACGCTCCCAAACAGGCTATGGCCAGTGTCTCCACCGGCTATGTCGTCATGCGCCTGTTTTGGATCACGGTCTTCTCCGTTCTCTTGTCATGGACTTGCATCCGTCTTACGCCCAAAACATTTCCTGTTTTGCCCATTAACCTGAAAATGCCGCTTCACAATTTCACATACGTACTATTAGGCGGCCTTATCTTTTTGGCCATACGGGGAGGGGTAGGACGATCTACCATGAACATCGGCAACGCTTATTTCAGTGAAAACACCTACATGAACCATGCCGCCGTAAACCCGGCTTTCAGCCTGATGTACTCTTGGAACAAATCCGAAAACTTCGCCGGGAAATACAATTATTTAGACGAACATAAACGGGCCGCCTGCTATGCACCGCTTTATCCGGCCTCGACAGAGGACTGCACCCGGCAACTGCTACGCGCCACACGCCCCAACATACTCATCATCATCCTTGAAGGATTCGGAGGAGAATATATAGAAGAACTGGGTGGAGCTAAAAACGTGTCACCGAATATGAGCCGGCTCATTCGTGAGGGCATCTTCTTCGACAACGTATATGCCAACAGTTTCCGCACCGACCGCGGACTGGTCAGCACGTTAAGCGGACATATCAGCTACCCCACCACCTCCATCATGAAACTCCCGGCCAAGTCACGCCTTTTACCCGGTATAGCCCGTACGTTGCAACAGGCAGGATACCAAACGGATTTCCTCTACGGCGGCGACATCAACTTTACCAACATGAGAAGTTATTTCACGACTACGGGCTACCAACACCTGACCTGTGACACGGACTTCAGCCTACAGGAACGCACTTCAAGTTCCTGGGGCGCGCATGACGAATACACATTCGACCGGCTGTATGAAATGCTCGAATCCCGACCGGCCGACCGACTGTGGCATACCGGATTCTTGACTCTCAGCAGCCACGAACCGTTCGAAGTCCCCTACGACCGGTTAAAAGACAAACGGCAAAACTCTTTTGCCTATACCGATCATTGCTTGGGTGAATTCATCGACCGTCTGAAACAACTCCCGGTATGGAACAACCTGTTGGTCATCTGCCTGCCCGACCACGGCAGCTCACCCACTTTCAATGTCACGTCGCCCACCTTCTACCATATCCCCATGCTATGGTTAGGCGGAGCCATAAAAGCACCGGCCGTCATCCACACTTTAATGAACCAAAGCGACATGCCCGCCACATTGCTCGGACAACTTGGTTTGCCACATCAAGATTTCAAATACAGCCGCAATATCTTTTCGAACTCCTACACCTATCCCTTCGCTTACTCCACGTTCAGCGACGGATTCATGTTCAAGGACAGTACCGGTGTGACCATTTTCGACAATGCGGCCCGAAAAACGGTCTACAACGAACCTGCTCCCGATGGCGCACGTGAAGAAAAAGGTATGGCTATCCTGCAAACCTCATACGACCAATTAGGGGAAAACTGACATGTTTTCCCCAATTAGCAATCCCGCATTTATAACCATAAAGTCACGCCCCAATAGACAGCAGCAGCCAACAAAGCGCTCACGGGAATCGTCAACACCCAAGCCGTCATCAAACTCCTTGTCACGCCCCATCGCACAGCCGAAAGCCTCTTAGTGGCTCCAACACCGATGATGGCTCCCGTTATCGTATGAGTCGTACTTACCGGAATTTTCAGATATTCAGTCAGATAAAGCGTAAAAGCACCGGCTGTTTCCGCAATAACCCCTTCAAAAGGTGTCACCTTGGTGATACGCGTCCCCATAGTCCGCACGATTTTCCATCCCCCGGACATAGTGCCCAACGAGATGGCCGTGAAACAAGAAAAGGCGACCCAGTCGGGCAAATCTTCTATGCTGCGTATTCCCATTCCTACACCTTCGGAATGACCGGCAATCATGGCGGCTGCAATAATACCCATCACCTTTTGGGAATCGTTCAACCCATGTCCGATGCTGAACAAGGCCGAAGATACGAGTTGCAACTTCTTAAACCACACCTCGGCCGTATGCGGATGCGCTTTCCGGCATGCGTGCAATACGAGAATCGTGAATCCCAACGCCACTATCATGCCAATCAAAGGAGCCAGAAAAATAAAAGCCGCAATCTTCAATATGATATCCAACTGGATAGAGCCGAAGCCGCTGGCCATGATAGCTGCACCGGCAAAACCACCAATCAACGTATGGGAAGAGGAAGAAGGAATACCTTTCCACCACGTAAACAAATTCCATATAATAGCGGCAATCACACCAGACAGGATGATCGGCAAAGTGATATATTCCTCCATGACCGTCTTCGATACGGTATTGGCTATCCCGAAGCCACCGATAACATATTTGGCAATGAAGAAAGCCACAAAATTGAAAGCGGCAGCCCACAACACAGCCTGGAAAGGAGTCAACACCTTAGTAGACACAATGGTAGCAATCGAATTGGCTGCATCATGAAACCCATTGATATAGTCGAACAAGAGAGACAGTACAATGATAATCAATAATAACTCCATGGTTCTCGCCTTTCATTTATACATACTTCACAATCAGATTCTTCAGAATCTTTCCCACATGCTCGGCCGCATCGGTTGTCCGCTCCAGTTCCTGCATGATTTCTTTTATCTTTATTAACTCTATACTGTCCTTCTCTTCTTCAAAAAGCCTTCGGATAAAAAACTCATAGACATCGTCTGCCTGATTCTCCAAATCATGAAGTTCGACACAAAGCCCCCGCAAACGAGCCGGATTCTTCCGGAACACATCCAGTTCTTCCACCGCCTTGCAAATACAGGCAGCCTCTTGCTGTATGAAATGACACAACTCTATTGCACTATCGCCCAAAGCACGGGGATTATAAATGTTGATACGCTTGGCACAACTGTTCACGCAGTCTATCACATCGTCTATGCCAGAGGCCAGGGCATTGATGTCCTCGCGGTCAAGAGGAGTAATAAATGTCGTTTCCAGTTCGTCATGCACCTGATGGGTCACCATGTCCCCCTTACGTTCGACATCTTTCACCCGTCTGTAATATGTCTCCCGTTCTTCCGGTTTACCCTGTTCCACACTCTCCGACAGCACATCGGCTGCCTCAGACAAGATATCCGCAAGCTGTTTCAGCAAACAGAAAAAATTAGGTTGCTTCGGTACGAAGCTGTTAAAAAAGGAATTTTTCATAAAATCAAGTGTTTAAATTCTATTTCGTCTTTTTCAGTTTCTCTCGCAACACCTCCACTACGGCCGGCAAAATCGAAATCACAATAATGGCCACAATGAGAATTTTCAGATTGCCTTGTACGAAAGGCAAGTCTCCGAAAAAATAACCCGCATAGCAAAACGATGCCACCCAAAGCCCTCCTCCGACGACATTATATATCATGAAATAATAATAATGCATACGCCCCATTCCGGCCACAAAAGGAGCAAACGTACGGACAATGGGAACGAAACGGGCTATGATGATTGTTTTCCCACCGTATTTTTTATAAAATTCATGAGTCTTGTCCAAATAACTCTGCTTGAATATTCTGGAATCCGGATTATGAAACAGTCGCTTTCCCAAAAAACGCCCTATCATATAATTGCAGGAATCTCCTAAGACTGCAGCCGCAAACAATATCATGAACAATAAATTGACATCGAGCGGAACAGAGGGAACAGCGGCAATGGCCCCTCCCACAAAAAGCAGGGAATCGCCCGGCAAAAAGGGCGTGACCACTAACCCCGTCTCACAAAAAATAACAGCAAACAATATGGCATAAGTCCACGTATGATACTGCTGCACCATCTCCACCATATAATGGTCGATGTGCAGGATAAAATCCATTATAAAATCCATTACTTTATATCCTTATTTATAATAAAATGAAAACCAACAGCCGAAAAGCTGCCATAAAAAAGACTTTCTCTGCAATCTCTTACAGGAAAGTCTTAAATAAGGATACGCCTTAACGTATATACAAAATATAATTTGGCATTGCCGGAAAACGATGTATCCGGGAGCTTCTCTCCTCTCTCCGGCAGCCACAAGGCTGCAACCTGCCACACACCATTCTTCCATCCGGCAAAAACTGTATGTCCTTTGAAAGAACGCGTAGCCTGAATCGAGTGTCCAGTTGGACACGAAAGAAGTACATAGCCAATATCACCCCATCCAAACCCTGCACGTATCTCCTTATCCTCTCCGCAGCATTTCGTATCTGCCCCTACACCGTCTCCCGCCCCCATTATGGTAGCATAAGGCATGCAAGCCATATCTCCCTCCGCAGTGGAAAAAGAAGAGTCCCACAGAAAAAGGCACAGAGCAAACACCAAATAGGATAAACATTTTGCCATAACCGCTGCAAATTTAGAGATTATTTTTTATCCGGCAAACGATATGAAGAAAAGGGACTCTCAAAATCCGCAGACTGAAAATTCATTCTTCGGTCCCCTTGACGATACCTCCTTCTTCATGCCAAGAACTTTCAAATCAAACCTTCCGAAACCGGTTCACCAAAGAACGGATTGCAAAATAAACATCCAACAGACCAAACAAACGATAGGTAATCAATATGGCCTGAAATTTCTTACTGAATGAAGAGTACTTGACCCGAAGCAGTTCCCTTCCATACAAAGAAGACAAGGCTTTAGCCAACAATCGCCCCCTCACCCTATGCCTTCTGACAATATATTCTTTCTTAATACAGGAAATACAACGCAAAATAGGACTCGCAATACGATCGTTGTAAAAGACCGAACGATCCACATTTCCTTTCACCTCTACATACAACTGGTACAGTTCGTCGTCACTCCCCTGCCTTAAAAGACGCTCCAACGGATAATGCTCAATAAAGTCAAAGATAAATGCAGGACGCCAACAATGGAACTTATGAGCCAACCGCTCCAACCTGTCATCGACAAGTGCATAAATCTTCCTAATCTCGTCCGGCAAAAGCGCATATTTCTCCTGAATCATTTTTCCGGGAGGATCCATATAAAGATACAAGCACAAAGGCACCAACTTGATGCTGTTGCACTGTAGAATATAATCCAAATTGAACAATAAGTCCTCATACACGACCAAATCGGTACGGAACACAATGCGGTGCTCCCTTAGAATCGAGGTTTTATAGAATTTTCCCCAAACATAACCATTCCATAAATGCCGGGCGACGAAGTCACCCATCGTATCGCCCTTAAAAGCCCCCTCGAAATTATAATATATCTCCCCCTTCGGAAGAGTCTTGTACCCTCCTATCACCAAATCGTAACCGAGCCCCTCTTTCAAGACGTCGAAAAAGCCCTCGTCCACGGAGTCATCCGCGTCGACAAAAGCAATCCACTCTCCGCACGCCACTTCAAGCCCCAAATTACGTGCCGTACTCACTCCACCATTTTCTTTATGCCATACCCGGACACGGGCATCCTTTGCGGCATAAGTGTCACAAATATCCCTGCAACTATCCGGGCTGCCGTCATCTATGAGCAACAGCTCAAAATCACGGTTCGTCTGCTTCAAGATACTATCCACACAGTTTCTCAAAGTATCCTCGGCCTTATATACAGGAACAATTACAGATATTAATGGCGCCATTGATACTAATAGTTATTTTACACTTACAAAAGAATGAAATCTAAGTGCATAATCCAACACTACAGCCTTTTCCGTAACCCACCATAACTTTAAATACCATTTTTTAAATAATTTATGGCGTACACGATAGTTTTTTATATGTTTTATCAGGCTTTCGAATTCAGAATAATCCGAAGGCCGTATCCTCGACTGCATCTTCAGACTGAGGAGGCAGAAATTTACGGCTCCATCAACAAAATAAGCCTGGTTCTTCCTTACATGCTTGCCCACGTTTTCCTTGTCCATCTTTTCAAACATAGCCTCCACCATGTGGACAATCTGCATCAGATTCTTTTTCTGGCTCTCCGTATCCACCGACTGCCCTTCCCTTCCCATACGGTAATGGTAAAGATACAAGTCATACACAATAAAGTCTTTCACACGTGAATAGGGCAGAAAGCAATACAACGTATCCGTATAATTTATCCCTTCCAACAAACGGAAATTCATTTCTTTAAGAAGGGAAGTTTTATAAGCCATGCCATTCATGCCAAATTCAGCTTCATAGGAATGCGTACGGATATAAAATTCATCCGTCCGATAGACATGGTCCTTAAACACGGAACAGAAAGAATGCTTGATTTCATCCACCTTCTTGTCTTTGTCAAAAATCTCATCCACCCTTAACGTTATCACCAAATCGGTATCACAAGTCTCCAACTTCTGCAAAAACTCCACTAACGCCGAAGTATCGAACCAATCGTCTGCATCCAATATCTTGAAATACTTTCCGGTTGCAATTCCTAATCCGGCATTCACACAAGAACCATAATGTCCGTTGGCCTTGTCTATGACTTTAATCAAATCGGGCCTTTTCTGTTCATATCGACGAATAATGTCCAAAGACCCGTCCGTACTGCCGTCATTCACCACTATGACTTCAAGCCTATCGCTGACAAGCTCATCGGTCACAGAATCCAGACAGGCAGGCAGATATTTTTCCATATTATAGGTTGGTATTACTATGGAAAGTATTTTCCCGCTCCCAGCCTTTTGAACCACCTTATCATTCACCATATTTTTCACAATAAATTAAAATACAACCTCTTTTTATCCCGACAAGCCACCGCTCTCACGAGTTGGGCCGGATGCGTCAGAGGCTTTGCATATCGTTTAGTTTCTTGTAATACCCGTTGAGGGCAATAAGCTCTTCATGCGTCCCACGCTCTACAATCTCTCCTTCGTAAAGCACACATATTTCATCTGCATTCTTGATTGTACTGAGCCGGTGCGCAATCGCAATGGTCGTACGCGATTTCATCAAGCGTTCCAACGCCTCCTGCACCAAACGCTCTGACTCCGTATCCAATGCGGAAGTCGCCTCATCCAGTATCAATATCGGCGGATTCTTCAGGATGGCACGGGCTATGCTGACACGCTGCCGCTGCCCGCCCGACAAACGGCCTCCACGGTCGCCAATCATCGTATCATAACCTTTCTCGGATTCCATGATGAAATCGTGCGCGTTGGCTATTTTGGCAGCTTCGACAACCTGCTCCATCGTCGCGTTCTCCACGCCGAACGTAATATTATTATAGAAGGTATCATTGAACAGGATGGCCTCTTGGTTCACATTACCGATCAGAGAACGCAAGGCCGGAATAGATACGTCCTTCACGTTCTTCCCGTCTATAAGCAAGGCTCCTTCACCCACATCATGATAACGGGGCACCAAATCGACCATCGTGGATTTACCAGACCCGGACTGCCCTACCAAAGCCACCGTCTTCCCTTTCTGCACCTTCAAGTTTACATGCTTCAAGACCTGCCGCCCCTCAATATAACTAAAGGAAACGTCACGGAATTCCAACTCATGCTCAAAAGCAGTCAAAGGCAAGGGTTTTTCCGGCTCCTTGATATGGTTCTCAGCCTTCAAGATCATATCAATACGCTCCATGCTGGCCAAACCCAAAGGAATATTATAGAAAGCCTTGGAGAACTCTTTCAAAGGATTGATGATACTGTAAAGAATCACCAGATAGAAAATAAACATAGCGGCATCTATCGGGGAATACTGATTCAAAATCAATGCGCCGCCAAACCATAATACGATCACTATCACGCAAGTACCCAAGAACTCACTCATAGGATGCGCGGAACTCTGACGGATAACCATCGCATTCATGGCATCCCGGAAACCGTTATTGATTTTGGCAAAGCGTTCAGACATCTTGCGCTCTGCAATGAAGGCCTTGATAATCCGAAGGCCTCCTAAGGTCTCATCCAACTGAGACATGATGTCTCCCCATTGCCCCTGAGCCACCACCGACTGACTTTTCAATTTACGGCTTACCGACCCCATGACCCATCCGGCCAAAGGCAGAATGACTAGCACGAACAACGTCAGTTGCCAACTAACGGTAAATAAAGTAATAAAGCAAACCACCAGAGCTATCGGATTACGAATCAACATATCCAGTGAACTGGTCAGTGAATTCTCGACTACCGACACGTCCGCACTCATCCTTGCAATAATATCCCCTTTGCGCTCCTCCGAAAAAAAACTCAATGGCAATTTCAGCACTTTATTATATACTTCAATACGTATATCACGGACAATCCCCGTACGAAGAGGCACCATCACCGCTGCTGACGCGAAATATCCCGTAGTCTTCAACAAAGTCATCACAATCAGGATAAGCCCCATGAATATCAAAGTGACAAAAGCCCCATTCTGTTCAATAATATAATTGATGAAATAATATCCGTTATTGACCAAGACATCCTTATCCAAATGATGGATATCCATCGGCATGTATTCATACTTTGTCGTATCAATCTTGAACAAGATATTCAGAATCGGCACCAAGGCTGCAAACGAAAACACGTTAAGCCATTGCGATAAAAAATTCAATATGACAGCCCAAGTCAGATATTTACGATAAGGTTTCATATACCGCTTGAGCAAGGAGAAAAATTCTTTAATCATATATATTTCAAATGAATGGATTGGTGCAAAGGTAGGCATTTCTCTCCAAGTGACCAACCACGACGTTGTTTTTTATCATATTTTACTCACATTCATCCGGTCTGCATGGCCCATGCGCCACCACCGCCCCACAGCCGGACAACCTAATCCGTGCATCGAGTTTGCAAAATGTCAAAATGACAATCCCGCTATCATGAGAATCGCTCATTTCCGCCCGCCGGCCGCCCTGACGGCAAATAACGCAGTCTCACGCGTCCGGCTTTTGACTTTTTGATGCCTTCCGGAAGGAAAACACCGCTTTGCGACATCGCCTCCAACCATTTGCCCGCACGCCTCCCGACTACGTGTCAGGAAATATGCAGCACAAGATTACATCGTGCTTCCCGTTTTTGGAGCACTACCGCCTGTCAACTAGCATAAAAATCAGCTCCAGACTGTACATGAACTCCCGTTTTACGCCCGAATATTCCACCACCGGCAGACATCTTCGCCCCGATATGAGGAGAAAAAAAGTGTTTTCTGCGCCAAGTGATTTTTTTCTTTCATGAGATTAATCCGCTGTTATGCCCATTCTTGCGTGAAAAAGCATAAACAAAGATTAAAATATGTCATTTTAAGGGGCTCAGAAACATACAGAACACATCTTTTCATACCGGCCTCGCTACTTTTCTTTGTCATTTTGCTACATTTCGGAATCCCATAAATATTATCCGGAGCTTTAGGACTTACATTTCGCGCAATAAATACCATCACCTCGCCGAACAAAACCAATACACGACAAAAGCTATTGTTTCAATGACAAAAACGGCCAAAAGGCGGTTGAATCTCCTGATATATTTATGAGAGGTTTTGGAACTTCCTCCATACAAAGGAGTAGTTTCCTCCCTTACTTTCTTATAACGTGCCACAGTCCACTTCGTCTTGGCCAGACATTCCAAATAATACGGCGTGAAAGGATGGTTGCAATCCTTTTTCCACGGCTTGCCTCCACCTGCAAAATGCACCACGACCGGATGCTCCTTCCATCGTTCCACTTCCTTGAATTTAGAGGCATGCAACCTGACCCATTGATAATCCCGCGTATACCATAAATCCTGAAAATTATATCCGTATGGGAGGTATTTCACTGCACCGTGCAGCACCACGTTCAAAGCATCCTGGTCCGGGAAAAGGCACTTCTCAGGATGTTCCCGGATGAACTCCACCAACCGGCATGCCACATTATGCTTCCGCCAATAGCCCATATTGACCAACAGCACCCCCGAGTTAAAATAAGGCGCGCCATACACCCCAATCCTGTTTTGCAAGGTTATGTCATCAGCCTCCTGATCCTCCACCACCGCGCACGCATAACCTTCTATGTCCGTCTTCCAAAGTTCCTGCAACGAATCGTTTACCAGAATATCGCAATCCATATAAAGCATCTTCTCCTCGTCCGGAAACAAATCCGGCAAAAGAAAACGGTAATAAATGGATTCCCTGAACCTGTCGCTGACTTTCAAACCTTGCACAATCCCCGGCTCAATGACCTTGACCGTCAGCAGCCCACCATATCTGGTAGCAATCTCTTCCAACCCTTCCACATCTACTTGTGGCAAAGCCTTCGTTATCACATAAATGTGGCAAGGAACCTTCCGGTGGTGTTCAAAAATCGAAACCACACAAGGACCGCAAGCCATCATATAATAAGTATCCGTACACAAAGCTATCTTTATCATTCCACTATCTTTTTTGCTTTAATCAAATCCTTTACAGTCCTTTCTGAAATACCTCCATCGTCTGCAATGAATACTTGTGGCACACTTTCTCCATCTTACGTTTCCGAAACGTCGCTACAAACTTCCTGTTCAATTCCAAGTACTTCCACAAACGTTTATAAACAAAATGCCGTGCAATCAAACCCTTAACACCCAACTCCGTGTCCGAGACATAGTCGAACCCATGCAAACACTCCAACACTCCCCGACAAGCTTCCGAAACGTCGGCTGATCGCTCCAACAGCCCAAACTCCCGCAAAAGCTTCAGGCCTTTCCGGATATAATAGAGGGCAACTCCGGTTTCCAACCTGTCCGTTCCCCTGATAGCCTTGTCTTTCAATATTTCCAACTTATATCGTGCAAAAGCCTTATAAGGCGTATAACCAGTGTGCATGAGCGACCCGTCTCGTTGGTAGTAATAATACAGCGGGACACAACACAAAACCACGCTCGCCGCCTCCGGAACGTATTTGTATAATACAAAAGCATCCTCGAAAGGAAAAGTCTCCATCCTATGCCTTACAACAATCTCACGCCGGCATAACTTGTTCCACAACCCTTCATCCATTTGGTCATAACCTTTCATCTTACGCATGGCTTCATCAGGGGAAAGGCACACAACTTTATCGTCATAAGCCCATGGCGCAGTCAAACGCTGATGCTCCTCATCATAAAAATAATGTTGGCAACATGCCACATCCGCCCCCGTCTTTGTTATCAGGCCATAAAGCACCGCTACAAAATCCATATCCACATAATCATCCGCATCTACAAAACCGATGAATTCACCGGAGGACTTTTCTATGGCCGCCTGCCGCGCATCGCCGGCTCCAGAGTTCCGGGGCATGCTGAAAACCTTAAAACGCATGTCTGACGCTGCCATCTCACCGGCTATATCCAAACTCCCGTCTGTGGAACAGTCGTCCATAATTATGACCTCTATGTTCCGGTAAGTCTGCTTTTCCAATGAACGCAAACAACGCTCCAAATAAGGGGCTACGTTGTACATGGGTACAACCAATGTCACCAACGGCCCTTCCGTGACCGCAAACGAAGGTGTATTTTCCATCCTGATTCCAATAACAATAAATGATTATTTCTTTTTAAACTTCGCGAAAAACAAGGTGGCACCCTTGTATAAATCAAAGAGATGCAAGCAAAGGAAGCGGCGAAAAGCCAAATAAGGAGACTTCGTCAACAACGGAACGCCACTTACATTCTTTCTCAAATACTCCATCAAAACCTTTCGTTTCTTGTCGCTCCCGTCTTCGCTTAAAGAACGGTCAAGAATACGTAGATACATGTTAGCCAGAAACCGGTCGGAATCCTCCCAAAGCCCTAAAGCCTTGGCACGGCTGTGTTTGACATCCAACGCATATAAATAATCATCCCATTGGTTTTGTCGGAAAGCTTTGGTGACAATACTTTTTTGGCGCTCTACATAATGATAGGTTATATCTCCGGCCACATAAACCGTCTTCGCACGTCCGAACACTTCTGGCAACGTCAAAATATCCTCAAACGTCCTACCCACAGGAAACGAAACTCCGTCGAAAAGCTTCCTCTTATAAAGTTTGTTCCATAAATAATTCTTGATGAGCCGGTCTTGGAATAAAAGTTCCAAAGCTTCCCGTGTACCCCAACGTTCATTCTTTCCCACAGCACACTTCTGAATATTTCCATTCTGTAAATGCAAATAATAGCCGCACTGCACAATATCCGCACCAGAGACAACATAGGCATCGTACAAAAGCGCATACATATCCTGCTCTATCCAATCGTCCGGATCCACAAAACCCAAGAGTTCTCCCGTTGCCACAGACAATCCCAGATTACGCGCCCCGGCAACACCCTGATTGACCGGATGACGAATCAGCTTGAAACGCGGGTCTCCTTCTATTGCAGCCTTACACACGTCATAAGAACCGTCCGTAGAAGCATCGTCCACCAGGATAACTTCTATGTGGCCGTACGTCTGTCCTCGCAAAGAACGGATACATTTCTCCACATATCGTTCCACATTGTAAACCGGTACGACAATGCTGATTAACGGAACAGACTGCCCCTCAAGTGTTTTTTTGCTCGAACCATAGTAACGTATATCTATATATTTCTCGCTTTTTATTCCTAAGGCATAAGGCAAGAAGTGGACGAAACGATGCAAACGCACCGCCCACCCGTCATTTTTCTTCTCCACACCGGGAAGCAGGCTCTCGTATTCGAAATATAACCGTCGCAAAGGATGCATGCAGTGGTATTGCCAAGGCTTGCGCCCGGAATAATGCAAAATGGCCGGACGGGTAATCGTTTCGATATGGGGAGGGACCCAACCGGCCGACTTACCCTTTGGCCTGCGGTAGGCGCCCTCTTGGACGTTCCATTTCATATCCAAAAGCCTTTTACGTTCGTGAAGCAGACTGTTCAGCAAGTCCTGATCATTATAGACAATCCTGTCCGGATACATACGATAATGTTCCGCACACAGACGTTCCACCCCATGTGCTCTCCAATACTCCAGGTTCAGCAACAAGACCCCTCCGTTGAAATAGTTATAAGACGATGCATAATGCAAACGACGACAATGCACCGGATTGACGGTAAAGCTATCCGGCACTCCGGCCAAAGCAACTCCCGTAAGGTCTGTCTCCCATAAACCATACAATGAAGACAAAACCAATACATCACAATCCAAATACAAGACCTTGGACACGGACAACGGCAATATGGAAGATAGCAGACAACGGAAAAACACGACTTTCGACAAGCGCTGCTTCTCCCATGTCACTTCATAGCCCTTCATCTTTTCTTCCGCCACTTCATAAAAGAACACTTTCGCACCATAAGAGTCGCACAACGCAGACAGAAAGGCCACATCCTCTTGATGTAGATTCAATCCTACGATATGAAATACTATTTCATACGGGACATTGTTCCGCAAAACCGACACCATCGTTACCGCACAAGGACGAACGAACCGGCTGTCTATGGCAAATGCTATATGCATCATATTAAAAATCAGTTTATCGAATTGAAAACATCACGAATCGTCTCGTCCGCATAAATATATCCACATTTGCACAATTCCTCAAAATGCAGCTTCCCTATCACCCGGTCGTACTCTTCTTCTAGCAAACCTTCCTTATAAAGTCGGTAAAAATACCTCCAATGACGACCGCCATGCCTGCCCTTATGTTCTTCCAATTGTACACCGCCATTCACCATTTTATCCATAAACTGACGACGGCCGCGCACATTATAATGATAAACACGAATCGCCGAGGACTTTGCATATTGAGGCAACATCCTCACCTTATGGTTTCCCATGGAGATTTGCAAGTAACCGTCGGTCCGGTGAATTACCTTACGGTTCTGGCGTTCGAACAAGGAGTATAACGACAAATCATACGCCTCTATGTCGGTTACAGGCCGTACGGCCTTAGACCATTGCCAAAAAGGTTTGTCTTCTTCGGGATACATGCTTCTCACCTCGCAAGTCTGCACATTGGCACGAGATTCGCTTAACTCTTTTTTCAACGACCCGGAGGGAGCATACCAGAATTCATCTGCGTCTGCATTAATCACCCAATCCGCCCCGAAAGACGTCTTGGCCTTCCATATCATCCGGTCTACCCACTCTTTTTGTTCATAGCCCGTAGCTGCTTCCCTTATCACGTCTACCACCCATCCTTTCCGACGATACTTTTCGATAATCCCGCAGGTCCCGTCTGTCGAATTGTTATCCGTTACAATAAAAGCATCCACTCCCATAGCTTTATGGAACAACAGGTTCCGTTCCAATAACTCCTCTTCATTTTTCACCAGAAGCGTCATTATCAACCGGGGATCAGGAAGTTTCAGGAACATTCTCGGCAAATCCCGGACGGCACGGATTATTTTATGAATAATATATCGGTTCACTTTACGCTTCATTTAATTCACTTAACCGATCGAGACTTTCAACCAACTTTCCGGCACCACGTCCGCACTATTTGTCGTCTGCGTCCAACGTTCCGGGGCAATCACTATTTTGTCCGGCGACGGATTTAACCACGCTCCCCACCAACTGAAAGTACTATTGCATATAATATGATGGCGGCAATGGCTCATCAACATCATGTCCTGCCAACTGTCCTCCCCTTTGTTCCAATCAATGAATACGGCATTTTCCAATGGCAGGTACTGGCGTACCCAATCCAAATCCTCCGAAAATACATAATAATGGGGATGGACTATTCTTTTCTCCAACTCGGACAGGGCATTGAGGTAATAAGAACGTTGACAAATGCACCCCAACGACTTCCAATGCTTCCCCTGAAGATAATCCCCTCTCCTGACATGTATGGACACGGCATCCGGGTCGGCCATAATCTCCTGCATCGCACAAAGGCTCTTTCTGTTTACCCGGCGAACATCGAAAACAAACGCCTCGCGCACCTCCTTTTCCACACCGGCAAAATATTCCTCAGACTGATAAAAGCCTTTAAAATAAATCCATGGCCAATGATACTTCCGGATGTAAGGCACAAGCGAACCACCTTGCTTCCGTTCCAATATGGTCTTAAACAACAAAAACTCTATGATTTTCTTTAAACTCCGGTTGATACGGAACTCCGTACGGGGAAGATTAAACACCTTGTTCATCTCATACCCATAATGTACCCGATAATGGACCATATCCGAAAGGTCTATCTTTGTATCTGGAAATACAGCCCTCATCTTCAAGTACATGGCATAAATGAACATTTGGTTACCCAAACCACCTGTCATTTTTATCAACCTCATAACCACCTTTATTAAAACTTCATATACTAATAATCGCTCTCTTTTGAAGAGATAAACCGAATATCGTTATCCATTGTTAATCAAAAGATTGGTGTCATTTAGTAATATGTTTATCCTCAACAAAAGGCAAAAAAAGACACTCTCGCATACTTTTTATCCATTTACTTCTTTGTAATTATCAATTAATTATGTAATTTTGCCGATATTCGGTTTATCTCTTCAAAAGAGATAAAACCGTAATTATACCATATTCAAGCAAATGCCTACTTAATGTATGGGAGACAGCATCATTTATAAACTAAAAAGCGGGAAGCCCAACAAATTCCTTAATTTCCTTTCCGGTTTTGCCGGATTAGCCATTCCGGATGCCTTTTTCCGGCAGCGGTTGCGCGGACTTCTCGCCCAAGTGCCCAAACATCCCGATTACGACTATATTCGCAAACGCGTGGACTATTACATCAAAACGGACCAACCATTCCACGTCTCAGACACAAACAGGCTCACTCGTGAACGTAGTTGGATTTATTATACTGGACGAATAGGGGATTATACCCGCAAAATGTTCCATACAGCTTACTTTTTCGACCAACACGACGTGACCCGTTGGTTTCCCAAACATTTCCGTTGGAATTTCTGCCCAGGAGATGTATATTTCACTCCGGACACACCCACAATCGTCAAAAGTCGGTTGTTGACCGGCGACAATAGTAACTCCGTGATACTAAAGTTGGACAAACTACGCCATTTCATGTTCGTGCATGACACCATACCTTTCCGGCAGAAGAAAGACATGGCAATCTTCCGGGGAAAAATCCGCCAAAGCCGGGTACGTACAAAATTCTTGGAAATGTTCTTCCACCATCCGATGTTCGACTGCGGCGTAGTAGGGCGGAATGAAGGCTGTCCGGACGAATGGATGAGGGAAAAGAAAACCATCCGCGAACATTTGGATTATAAATTCATTATGGCCCTGGAAGGAAACGACGTAGCTTCCAACCTGAAATGGGTCATGTCGTCCAACTCACTGGCCGTCATGACACGTCCGACTTGCGAGACTTGGTTCATGGAAGGAACGCTCGTTGCCGGATACCATTATGTAGAAGTGAAGGAGGATTTCTCGGACTTACCGGAGAAGCTGCAATATTATATCGAACATCCGGAGCAAGCGGAAGACATTATCCGCCACGCCCATGAATACATCAGGCAGTTCCAAGACAAGGAACGGGAAAACCTGATTTCGCTGATGGTATTGGACAAATACTTCCGGCTTTCGGGACAACAATAAAAAATGAGGATATGATGATTCACATAGCTTGCAATATAGACCACAATTATGTGCGACATTGTGCCGTTACCTTGGTCTCTTTATTTGAAAACAACCCGAAAGAGACCTTCACCGTACATATTATTGCACGGGAATTATCGGAAACAGACCGGAACATTTTAACAGCTTTAGCCGAAAAATATAAAAATAAAGCCTGTTATTATATACCAGACGCACAAATGTTGGAAGGATTCACCATCCGGGCTACCCACAACCG
This sequence comes from Paraprevotella sp., assembly GCF_986071375.1. NCBI lineage: Bacteria > Pseudomonadati > Bacteroidota > Bacteroidia > Bacteroidales > Prevotellaceae > Paraprevotella > Paraprevotella sp. The sequence goes on from NZ_CFQRNQ010000003.1 coordinate 227,864, forward strand.
CCTGTCGTTGGCCGCCTATTACAGGTGCTTCCTGTCTGCCCTATTGCCTGAAAGCATAGACCGCGTACTGTACTTGGACTGTGATATTGTAATACTAGGAGACATCACTCCGCTATGGCGTACGCCTTTAGACGCTCATACGGGAGTAGCCGTAGTGGAAGACACCGGGTGCAAGGAACTGCAGCGTTACGAAATCCTGCAATATCCGGCCGAGGACTCGTACTTTAATTCCGGTGTCCTCCTTATCAACCTCGCATATTGGCGAGAACACCATATCGCCCAAGCTTGCGTCGATTATTACCGTGCATATCCGGAACGTATCATATTCAATGACCAAGACCTGTTGAACTGTGTGTTGCACCGGCATAAAACGTTAGTGGGTCTGCAATGGAACGTGCAAGACGGATTTTACCGCAACCATCCGGCCATAAGCCCGGAATGGCGCAAAGCCCATGCCGAAACATTAAGGCATCCGGTCGTCCTGCATTACACCAACCGGAAGCCGTGGAACTACGACAGCCAACACCCCTTACGGGATGTTTATTTCCAATATCTGGATCTGACCCCGTGGAAAGGAGAACGCCCATGGCATAGCGTGAAGAACAGGTTCAAACGCTTTTTCCGCTTGTTACCTTTTTATATAGGAATGAGAAAAGCCAAGTATATCCGGTTAGAATCCCTGTAAAACAGAAACCATCGTCCAAAAGGCCATTATCATGGGTAAAATAAAAAGATTTTTCAAACATATCGAAAAGTTCTTCGTCAGGCGTAAACAGCAACTCATCATGCACCATCTGCTATACCGCGCAGGAGGAAAGGAGTTAATTGCCCGATACACAATGGATTACCTGCCCGCATACGAACCCATTACAGGGAGTTCACCGATATGGACATGTTGGTGGCAGGGCGAGGACGCAATGCCAGACATCGTAAAAGCCTGCTACAACGCCATGCACCGGTTTTCCGACGGACACCCGGTCATTCTCATTACGGAAAAGAATTACAAGGATTACGTGAACATGCCCGACTATATTATCCGAAAACAACAATCGGGCGAAATCGACCTTACCCACTTCTCGGATATCCTGCGTATGATGCTGTTGGCTCGACACGGAGGAATCTGGATGGACAGTACGCTATTGATACCGTCCAAACACCTCGGCACATTTATCCATCCAGAAGATAAATTCTGGAGCTGCCACCACCATACCCGTTACTACAACATCTCGCAAGGCGGATGGGTCAGCTTCTTCTTGGCCTGCGGGAAAGGTAATATTTTACCCTCATTTATCGCTGACATGCATCTCTGTTATTGGAAGAAACATAAAAAGCTAATTGATTATCTACTTTTAGATTATACATTTGCCATGGCTCGTAAATACATTCCGGCCGTACACGATATGATCGAAAAAGTACCCATCACAGAAATGGGACCGTTGGGCAAGTGCCTGAATGAAGAGTTCTCGGAAGAAAAATGGAACGAATTCTGTACCCGGTATGATTTCCACAAGGTAACTTACAAGATACCTCTCTGCAAAACCACAGTCGAGGGCAAGAAAACATATTACGGACATATTCTTGAAACTTATCTTACACAACCTTAAAAACAAGAAACATGAAAGTCAACTGCGTAGTAGTCACATATAACCGCCTGGCCTTACTTAGAGAATGCCTGGCTGCCATAGAGAAGCAAACCTATCCGATACACAAGGTAATCGTGATAGACAATTGTTCTACAGACGGTACGGAGGATTTCCTGAAAGCATACGCTGTACGCCCTCAATTCCAAGTCATCCGCACGGAACAGAATATCGGAGGAGCCGGCGGTTTCTCTTTAGGCGTAAAAACATCCGCATTAGGCGGCGGAGATTACACATGGATGATGGATGATGACACCATCCCCTCTCCAGAAGCTTTGGAAGCCCTCATGCAAACAGCCTCACAGTCCAATGACATCGGATTCGTTTGCAGCAAAGTACTTTGGACCGACAATACCATTCATCCCCGCAATATGCCCGGAGGACTAAAAAAGGACACCATCGAAAACAACGGTATCACGGCCTGCCGCTGCGAAGTCTGCACTTTCGTCTCTGTCTTGGTCAGCAGCCGTGCGGTCTACAAAGTTGGCTTGCCCATCAAAGAGTTCTTTATCTGGTTCGACGATATCGAATACACCCTCAGAATCACAAGAGCCGGATTCAAAAATTACTATACAGAACAAAGCATTGTCGTACACAAGACCTCGGACGTGTACGACCCGAATATCGAACAGGCACCGGTCAATATGGCCAAACGTTTTTACTATCAAACCCGCAACACCTGCTACTTTAAGCACCGCGAACAACCGAACAAACTTTTGTTCAGGCTGTCGATATGGAATAAGCTTCGTATCCTGAAACGAAGAATCAACCGCCGTAAAGACGGACACAAACAAGAGTTCTTAGCTGCAGTAAAGAAAGGATGCCATGACGGACTGACTTTCTACCCGGAAATAGAATATTTACCTCTATAAGCATACAAAATACAACAGAATGTCACAAGAGCCATATAAACTCCTCACATTGGTGATCCCGACCTACAACATGGAAAAGTATCTCACCAAATGTTTAGAATCCGTAACCGCCCCTTGTATACCTCCGACATTGGAGGTCATTGTTGTAAATGACGGTAGCAAAGACCGTTCCCTGGAAATTATGAAAGCCTTTCAGCAAAAAAGACCGGATATAATCCGCATCATCGACAAAGAAAACGGCCACTACGGTTCGTGCATCAATGCAGGGTTACAAATGGCAAAAGGGAAATATTTCAGGCCCTTGGACGCAGACGACTGGATGGATACGGAGGTTTTATCCAAACTTTTAAATGTATTAAAGAATTGCGATACGGACTTGTTTATTACACTCCGTACGGAATATAAGATCGATAAAAATAATCGTCATATCGTGACACACTTCCCTTTCCGCAATGTAGAATACAATAAGATTTATGATATTTCGTCTTTCAACATAAGCGAACATACCTATGGCGATGAATTCAACATGCATAGCATGACCTACAAAACAGAAATCCTAAGACAGGTAAACCTGCGCCATATAGAAGGTATATGTTATACCGACTTCCAATACTGTTTTCTGCCGATAGACCGCATCAAGAGCTTCATTATATTCGATTTATACCTCTATTATTATTTCATAGGAAGAGAAGAACAATCTACCAGTGTGCAGTCTATAAAGGGGAACTTATCGCACATTTGCAAAGTAATCAATTTCATGATTCATCACTTGGACAGGCAATTTCATCAAAACCCAACCATACAGGCCAACCAAATACACTTTATCGACAAGGCTCTGAATATCTATGTAATCAGTCTCAGATGGCAAAGAAAAATCACAGAGCAGGATTACCCCGAAATTTTTAACGTTATCGATGCCGTAGACCGATACCATATCCAAAACCGAATCTTGAACAAACCGTATTTCCGCCTTTGGCGGAAGCTGAAAACCCGTAAGGTACTCAACCTAACCCTTACCTTGTACCGTTGGGCGCATATCAGGAAATTCAGAAAGATGGGAATGTAAAAACAAACATCCCTACAAACGTCCCAACCTTTCCCTTATGCCGTCAGTATACGCTTTCCAAAACATCGGAATATCAGTCCACCGATAAGCATCCGAGAAAGGTGCCGAGAAAAAGGCTATTAAAATATAACCGATGGCCCCGTTAAAGCCGCGAAGATATTTCACGGCCCAGTTCTTCCCATAATGGTGATTCAAATAAGAAGAATTACGTATCTGGTAAAAGCGTTTCCATTTTTTCTTCTTATTACGTTCCCCCCACGAATCGTCCGAGAAAAACTTTTCTTTATCCATCAGGGCCGTAGGAACATACAAAATCTTATAACCGGCCATCACCGTGCGCAAGCAATAATCCGTATCATCACAAAAAATAAACAAATCTTTATTGGGAAGCCCTACCAACTTCACAACCTCACTGCGAACGAACAAACCTTCGAAAGCCGTTCCGCAAATCTCGACAGGAGCATTCACTTCCATCTTGGACAATCGTCCTGAATACATGGATGAAAACGGATGAGTCAAGTTGAAAGATAGAAAATCATTCGTATAAATCCGGCCCTCCAACAGGCGGCGCGGCGCCAAAATCCCTACACCTTCATATCCGGCGTACGCCAATAGCCGCTCCAGACAATCCGGACGCGGAAAAACATCGTCATCCATGCACCAGATCCAATCGGCATCGGCAAGGCGAGCATACTCCATTCCGGTATAAAAACCTCCGGCTCCCCCGACATTGGTCTGATGAATCGTTTTCACATCCTCCTGCTCGTCCAACCACACTCCCGTCCCGTCCGTACTACCGTTGTCCACCACTACAAGGGTTGTAAGCGGTACGGTTTGCCGACGCAAACAAGAGAGATTCCGTTTGAGAAGCTCCAGACGATTATAAGTTACGACAACAGCAATCACATTCATGATACATACTAATATAAGTCGTTTATTTTTCCAGGCTGGGTACTCCGGAAAGCTTGCATCAACTTAAAGCATTCCTCCGCATCGAATCCGCGTACGGCAGCATATTCTTCAGCCAACAAACGATGCATGTGCGGCGTAGCCGGAAGGCGCTCGAAATTCTTGCATCCTTTTCTCATATCAATCGGACCGATATACATCCGATTCAAGTCCACTATCTCAATCCGAACCCCTTTGTCTGTCTTTTGGAACAGAATGTTCCCACGCCCGTAATCCTTATGCGCATACCCATGTTCATGCAAAACGGCCGTCACTCTCCCTACCGTACGAACAACCTCGTCTGCATAATCAAAATGCTGATAGAACAAATCATTATAGACGTATGGGCAAGCCGACGCCAACGTCACATAATAACTACGGTCGAAAAGCAGTCCTTTGCGTACATTAAGATAACCGACCGGAGCGGGAGTCCCTACCCCTATTTCTTGATACATCCTCGCATGATCGTAAGAACGTTTAGCCTTTGAAGGACGGAAAATGCCATAGACGAAACGATTGACCCAATTGGGACGGTGAAAGGACTTCACCACCAAGTCAAGCCCTCTATATGTCATTTTCCTCAATTCATTGCGTCCCTTATAAACCACCGAACCTTCACCGGTCGCAAAACGTTCGGGAATGGAATACATAAAATCCTTCAAATCCTGATAATCCGGCCGGAGTTCCAACGTCCGATGAGCCAATAAATGACAAAGACTTGGCTTAATCCATTTCATCCTATTCAAATTTTATCCAGTCCTTTAGTAAATTTCAACCAATAATATTTCAACGGATTCTTATACTTTAACTGTTTCCATGGACGACTGCCGTGAGGACGATGCCACACCGGAAGGGTCGTAAAAAGGTAATTGCGAAAACCAGCTTTCAATGCCTCATGCGAAATGGTCACGTCATACCAATTCTTTGTCGGGTCAAGCTGCCCAAAATCAAATTGCCCCAAAAACTTCGGTGTCAGCAAAGAGCAACAAAAACTACAATGTTTCTTCTCCGGATAAACCTGGTTTTCCCATCCCCGTGCATAAAGATAGGGATAATTGACCAAACCGTCCTCATCCGTAGTCACCGCTGCGGCAATGGCACAATCCGGACGTTGCACAGCTCCGTCGAACAAGTCCTGCAAAGTATTCCTCTTCACAACGACATCCGACTCTACAATCAACAGACCGGCATCCGCAGCTAAAGCTTCGCGTCGGGCTGTCTGCAACACCAATAAATAATTAGGAGACGGATGATTTGTCAAATCACACAAATTAACCAACTTAAAACCAAGTTCCTTGGATGCTTGTTCCAAACGTATCGTATTCTCAGCTGTGCTGAAATCATTATAAACGGTATATGTAAAAGGAACACTGGTCTCCGAAGACAATACGGCTCTTATCGTCTCAAGCGTGAAATCGATGGAATCCTTTACCGGCGTAATGACCTGCAAACTTTTCATATCATTGTCTCCCGTAATTAACAAAACTGCTGCTTGGCTAATGCCAAAGCCGCAGCTACCGTATCATCCATATCCGCATAAGTGTACTGAGCCAAACGTCCGCCAAATAAAACATTCCCACGCGATACCGCCAGTTCACGATAGGATTTGAATATTTCAGAGTTACGGGCATCATTCACCGGATAATAAGGCTCTTTACCCGGGGCAAAAGCATCAGGATATTCGTATGTAATCACCGTAGTAGGCTGAGTTCCGTATTCAAAATGTTTATGTTCAATCACACGCGTGTAAGGTACATCCCCAGCCGTATAATTCACCACAGCATTACCTTGATAGTCCTCTACCTCCAAATGACGATGGTCAAAACGCAGGCTACGGTATTCCAAACGTCCGCATTGATAATTGAAATATTCATCAATGCAACCGGTGAAAAGAATTTTATCGGCCATAGCATCCCAAGCCTCACGGTTTTCAAAATAGTTCGTGTCCAACCGGACTTCTATACCTTCCAACAAAGCATCTATCAATACGTTATATCCACCTTTCGGTATTCCCTGATAAGCATCGTTAAAATAGTTGTTGTCGAAAATAAAACGAAAAGGTACACGCTTGATGATAAAGGACGGAAGTTCTGTAGCCGGACGTCCCCACTGCTTCTCAGTATACCCTTTGATTAGACGGGTATATATATCCTTTCCACACAATTTCAGAGCTTGCTCTTCCAGGTTCGCCGGTTCAGAGATAAATTCATACGCCTTACGCTGTTCAGCTACCTTAGCCTTGGCTTCAGCCGGTGTTTTCACTCCCCACAACTGATAAAAGGTATTCATATTGAAAGGCAGGTTATACAATTTACCTTCATAATATGCCAATGGAGAATTGGTATAACGATTAAATTCCACCAAACGGTTCACATAATCCCAAACATCTTTATTGTCCGTATGAAAGATATGGGCCCCATACTTATGTACACGAATACCTTCTACATCCTCACAATATATATTCCCGCCACGATGGGCACGCTTGTCTATCACCAAACAACGTTTCCCTGCCAATCTGGCTTCATGGGCAAATACAGCACCGAATAATCCCGCGCCTACTATCAAATAATCATATCTTTCCATGTATGGTCACATTTAATCATTTTATTGTCGAATCTTGTTGGCGTCTCAGCCATTCTTCCTTGGTACGCTTCCATCTCTTATGCGTCCACAGCCAATATTGCGGAGCTTTCCTGATCATTTGCTCCAATTGTTCCATGAACATAGCTGTCATATCATATTCCGTACGATTTACCTCCGGTATCTCCATCCGTCTGAACGTACACTCATAATAACCCCTACGGGGACGAATGATATCCGCAAAAAAATAAACCGCTTTTACCTGCCGCCCTATCTGCTCCGCTCCGGTAAAAACAGCGGTTTCACGGTGCAGGAAGGGAACAAAAAAATGCATGCTGTTCCACTTGGGTAGTTGGTCGGATATAAAGCCAATCATCGCAGGGCGCTTTTCCCGTTTCAGTTCAATCACACGCCTCAATGTATTTTTCATCGGAATACATTCCCCACCGAACTGGTTTCTCAATTTCAAAAAGAACCTATCCACGGCTTTATTATACAAAGGATGGTAAATTTGTGCACAATGGATAGAAGGAGATATGGTATAGGGTAATGATGCCACCCACTCCCAATTACAATAATGCCCAAGATAAAGGAATATGAAATTATGCCCCTCTTCGCGCACAGCCTGTTCCACCTGCTCCACTCCACGAAATACCATCCGCTTCTTCATTTCCTTTTTCGAAATGGAAGTCAGCTTCAAAGTTTCTACAAAATAATCGCAAAAAAAGTGATAAAATTTCTTTTCTATCCGGACAATCTCATCCGATGACTTTTCGGGAAAAGACTTCAATAGGTTATCCCTTACTACATCACGCCGATATTTGATGCAATGATACACTATCAAATACAGGACATCTGACAGAAAATATAAAACGCAAAAAGGAAGCAAGGATAGCAAATGGCTCAAGCCAAACACTACGTAATACATCAAGTTGGTCCATTTGTCTTGTTTCTCCATACAAATTCCGTATCGACTTTAATGACACAATAAAAAAGTGCCTCTATTTAAAGAATATTGCAAAGCTAAACAAACTTTTTTGAATCGGCAATAATTCTATAATAAAAACTCATTAACTTTGCATCATGAAAATAGTTGTTGACGACAAAATCCCATTTATCCGAGAGGCTATCGCCCAGATTTCCACCGATGTGATTTACAAACCCGGGATAGCCATCAGCCCCGACGATATACATGATGCCGATGCCCTGATTATCAGAACCCGCACTCGTTGCGACGAAACCCTTCTGAAAGGGAGTAAAGTTTCTTTTATCGCTACCGCCACTATCGGATATGACCACCTTGACATTGAATATCTGAAACGCGCCCATATCACATGGGCCAACTGTCCCGGTTGCAATGCCAATTCCGTAGGACAATACATCCATTCATGCCTTTTGCTTTTGGAAAAAGAAAAAGGATACGACCTATCGAAGACTACGGTCGGATTAGTCGGAGTAGGACATGTGGGCCATGCCGTTATCGAAGCTATACGCCCTTTGGGAGTACAAATCCTTCTCAATGACCCACCACAAAAAGAAGCCTTGTGTAAAGCCGGAAAGCCTCATGAGTTTTTTTTGAACATGGAAGAGCTGCAAGAGAAGTGCGACATCATCTCGTTTCATACTCCATTAATCACAAAAGGTTCTTATCCGACTTTCCATTTAGCGAACAAAACATTCTTCAACGCACTAAAAAAACGACCCATCATTATCAATACAAGCCGAGGGGCTGTCGTGGATAATACGGACGTACTTCAAGCCTTAAAAGATGGTATTATCCGAGATGCTATTATCGATACTTGGGAGAATGAACCGAATATCAATCAAGAACTTCTCAACCTTATATATATAGGAACCCCGCATATCGCAGGTTACTCCGCCGACGGAAAAGCCAATGCCACCCGTATGGCACTCACAGCATTGTGCAACCATTTCCACCTTCAGGCCACTTTCCAAATCCGTGTTCCTCAACTTCCTGAGGAAGAGCTACCGAGTCCCAATCTCACAGAAAAAGAACGGGCATTGGCTTTATATAATCCACACACGGATAGTTTGAAACTCAAGTCCCATCCCACCATGTTCGAAGAATTGAGAGGTAATTACCCGTTAAGAAGAGAATTCATAGAATAAGTCTCGTAAAAGGGAGCAAATACTGCACACTACATATACTTTTGTGCAAAAAAGAGCAATTTATTTACTTAATTGCTTGCATAAGTGGGAAAAAAAAAGTTCCTTTGCACTTGGATTTACAGAATTACATTAATAATAATCAAAAAATTACAATTATGTCTGAAATTGAATCAAAAGTAAAAGCTATCATCGTTGATAAGTTGGGTGTTGACGAAGCAGAAGTAGTAGCCACAGCAAGTTTCACAAACGATTTAGGTGCTGATTCATTGGATACAGTAGAATTGATCATGGAATTTGAAAAGGAATTCGGTATCAATATTCCCGATGATCAAGCTGAGAAGATCACGACTGTAGGTGACGCTATTAGCTATATCGAAGCTAACGCAAAATAATATTTTCTCTAAACGAAGATAATGGAATTAAAAAGAGTTGTGGTAACAGGTATGGGTGCCGTTACTCCATTGGGAAATACGACCGAGGAAACTTGGAAGAATTTGATTGAGGGAGTAAGTGGTGCCGGACCTATTACACATTTCGATGCTTCCTTGTTCAAGACTCAATTTGCTTGCGAAGTAAAAGATTTCAATGTAGGCGACTACATTGACCGCAAAGAAGCACGCAGAATGGACTTGTACACCCAATATGCCTTGGCTGCAGCCAAAATGGCCGTAGACGATTCTGGCATGGATTTGGAAGCTGTGAACAAAGACCGTATAGGTGTTGTCTTCGGGGTGGGAATCGGTGGAATCCACACTTTTGAAGAAGAAGCCGGAGCGTATGCACTTACAGGAAAAGAATTGGGTCCCAAATACAACCCATTCTTCATCCCGAAAATGATTGCAGACATTGCAAGCGGTCATATTTCTATTATGTATGGTTTCCATGGCCCGAACTACACGACCACTTCGGCATGCGCATCTTCTACCAACGCTTTGGCTGACGCATTCAACCTTATCCGTTTGGGGAAGGCAGATATGATTCTCAGCGGTGGTGCGGAAGCGGCTATATGGCCAGCCGGCGTAGGTGGTTTTAATGCCATGAAAGCTCTTTCTACCCGGAATGATGACCCACAACACGCATCCCGCCCATTCAGCGCAAGTCGCGACGGTTTCGTTATGGGTGAAGGTGCCGGATGTCTGATTTTGGAAGAATTGGAACATGCCAAAGCACGTGGAGCTAAAATTTACGCTGAAATGGCCGGTGCAGGCATGTCAGCTGATGCCCACCACATCACGGCCTCCCACCCGGAAGGGTTAGGTGCCAAACTGGTTATGGAAAGAGCTCTCGAAGACGCTGAAATGAAACCGGAAGATATTGATTATATCAATGTACACGGTACTTCAACTCATGTCGGAGACATTTCGGAAGCCAAAGCCATCAAAGATGTTTTCGGTCCACACGCTTACGAATTGAATATTAGTTCTACTAAGTCTATGACAGGACATCTGCTCGGTGCCGCCGGTGCTGTGGAAGCAATGGCCAGTGTGATGGCAGTAAAAGAAGATATCATACCCCCCACTATCAACCATGAGGAAGATGACAAAGATGAAGAAATCGACTATGATCTGAACTTCACCTTTAATATTGCTCAGAAGCGTACCGTGCGTGCCGCTCTAAGCAACACTTTCGGTTTTGGTGGGCACAATGCATGTGTAATCTTTAAGAAATACGCTGAATAAGTCGTGTATCCCAAAGATATCATAGAAAGAATAAGGCTCCCTTTCAGAAAAGACAAGGAGCTTTATTCTTCTTTTTATAAGATATTAGGATTCTATCCGCACCATATCCAATATTACGAACAGGCATTGCATCATAAGTCCTCATCTATAAAAAAGCAAGGAAGTTGGATTAATAACGAACGGTTGGAATTTTTGGGCGACGCCATTTTGGATGCCGTCGTAGGAGATATTGTCTTCCGCCACTTCAAAGGCAAACATGAAGGTTTCCTCACCAACACCCGCAGCAAAATCGTACAACGTGAAACATTGAACAAATTGGCCGTAGAAATCGGTTTGGATAAACTTATCATTTCATCCACACATTCCTCCACCCACAACAGCTATATGTGTGGCAATGCTTTTGAAGCCATGGTCGGTGCGATTTATCTGGACCGGGGCTATTCCTATTGCATGCGTTTTATCGGCAAACGCATCATGACCCAGTTAATCAATATCGACAAACTGGCCTATAAAGAAGTCAATTTCAAAAGCAAATTAATTGAATGGGGACAAAAGAGGCGAGTTGAAATTACCTTCGACCTGATAGATCAGGCACAGGAGGGAAACAGTACGCCCGTTTTTACCACCCAAATCACAATCGAAGGAGTGACATGTTGCAAAGGAAGAGGCTATTCTAAAAAAGAGAGCCAACAACTGGCTGCAAAAGACACTCTGGCACTATTGAGGAAATCCCCCAAACTGGTTGACAAAATCCTTTCCAACAAAAAACAAAAAGAGGCTTTGTCTGAAATGACCATACAAGACAACGAACAGCAAACCATAACGGTAATTGCTCCACCGAAGCTTCAAGTCTCTGTCACAGAATCCCCCGATTTCAGAATGGTTAGCCGAAGATAATGCAAGCCGAACTATAAGTACATAGATAGCGACACATAGTCCATTAAAATCTGTATAAAGTTCGTTATTCTGATAACTTTAAGTTATTTTTGCAAGAGAATAAAATGATTCCTGCGGAAATACGACATGAATAAGACGAAGTTAGTCAGCTGCTTTCTTTCAGGCAGACGAAAAAGCATATCCAAATATGAAAACCAAACGGAAGAACTGCAATTAAACGTTCTTCATAAACTCATCTGTCAAGCTATTCATACGGAATGGGGACAAACACATGGATTTGCACAAGTCAAAGACTATGATTCCTTTACGAAAACCTCTCCGGTAAACACTTACGAGGAACTCAAAAGTTACATCGACCGTATGCGGCACGGGGAAAAAGACGTATTATGGAGCGGACAGGTCCGGTGGTATGCCAAATCATCCGGCACAACCAATGACAAAAGCAAATTCATTCCCGTCAGCAAAGAATGCCTGCAAGACACGCATTACCGTGGCGGGACGGATGCCGTAGCCTTATATCTGGGGCAGAATCCCCGGAGCAGGATGTTCGACGGCAAAGCATTGATACTCGGAGGAAGCCATTCGCCCAATTACAACCTCCCCCATAGCCTGGTAGGAGATTTGAGTGCCATATTAATCGAAAACGCCAGTCCGTTCGTCAACTATTTCCGCATTCCCTCCAAAAAAGTCGCATTATTGGGCGATTTTGAAGAGAAACGCGAAAGGATAGCCCAAGCTGCCATCAGAGAAAACGTGACGAACCTGAGCGGAGTTCCGTCGTGGATGTTGTCCGTATTGACTCGTGTCATGGACATTTCCGGCAAAACCCACCTGGAAGACGTATGGCCGGGCATCGAGGTCTTCTTCCACGGAGGCGTAGCCTTTACCCCCTACCGCGAACAATACCGGCAACTCGTCACTGCATCCGACATGCATTACATGGAAACGTACAATGCCAGCGAAGGGTTCTTCGGGCTACAAAACGATTTGCAAGACCGGTCCATGCTCCTGATGATAGACTACGGAGTGTTCTATGAATTCATCCCGATGGACGAAATAGATAAAGAAAATCCCCAAATCGTGCCACTTTGGGGAGTGGAAACCGGCAAGAACTACGCCATGGTCATCAGCACCTCGGCCGGTTTGTGGAGGTACATGATTGGCGATACCGTAAAATTCACGCAAAAGAACCCTTATAAGTTCATTATTACCGGACGTACGAAATTCTTTATCAACGCTTTCGGGGAAGAGTTAATCGTAGACAATGCCGAAAATGGATTGAAAGCGGCATGTGAAGCCACCGGTGCGCAAATACGGGAATATACGGCAGCCCCCGTCTACATGGATGCCCACGGCAAATGCCGCCACCAGTGGCTGATAGAATTTGCGAAAGAACCGGAATCGCTCATAGATTTCGCACACATCCTGGATTTGAAACTGCAAGAAATCAACTCCGACTATGAGGCCAAACGTTACAAGGACATCACCCTGCAGCATCTGGAAATTATCCCGGCGCGTAAGAACCTCTTCGACGACTGGCTGAAATCCAAAGGCAAGTTGGGAGGGCAGCATAAGATTCCGCGCCTGAGCAACACGCGCACATACATCGACGAAATGTTATCCATGAATGCCCCCGCAAAACCGGAAAATCTTTAAAAACCAAAAAGAAGCATAATATGCAAAAAAGACTCACACCATACCCCCTCATCGCCCTCCTCTGCATTCTCGTCTTAGCTGCTTGCGCCAGCATCGGAAGCCCGGACGGAGGTGCCTATGATGAAACCCCTCCCAAAGTGGTCAAATGCCAACCGGCCAACATGTCGGTAAACAACCGGGAAAAGAAACTGACACTCACGTTCGACGAGTTTATCGTGCTTGAGAATGCTTCGGAAAAGGTCGTGGTATCCCCACCGCAGAAGGAAATGCCGGAAATCAGGACTTCGGGGAAGAAGATACACATCACCCTGAACGACAGCCTGAAAAAGAACACGACCTATACGGTAGACTTCTCCGATGCCATCGTGGACAACAATGAGGGGAACCCCATGGGTAACTTTACATACGCTTTCTCCACCGGCTCAGAAATTGATACGATGGAAGTCTCCGGTACATTGTTGGAAGCCGAGAACCTCGAACCTATCAAAGGCATGTTAGTGGGACTGTATGCCGATTTAGCCGATAGTGCCTTTACGACACAATCCTTCACTCGCGTGTCCCGCACCAACAGCCGCGGGCAATTCACCATCAAAGGCGTCGCACCGGGAAAATATCGTATCTACGGCCTGCAGGATATGGACGGAGATTTCCGTTTCAGCCAAAAAGCCGAAAAGATTGCTTTCGACTCCGTCATCATCGAACCTACATGTGCTCCCGATACGCGTCAGGACACGGTTTGGATAGACAGCACGCACATCGACACCGTCAAGACCATACCTTACACCCACTTCTATCCGGACAATGTCATTCTCCGGGGATTCACGGAAGACTATCAGGATTTGCATCTTCTAAAGACCGAACGTCCTATCCCGGAAATGTTCACCCTCTATTTCACAGGCCCGTCAGATACCATTCCGACTTTGAAAGGACTGAATTTCGAGGGAGTGGGAAATATGGTATTGGAACGTTCCCTGCACAATGACACGCTGACTTATTGGATTACCGATACCACGGTGGCCTATAAAGACACGCTCACTTTCAGCCTGACTTACTTAGATACCGACACATTGGGACAGTTGGCCTACCGTACGGATACGCTCGACCTGATTCCCAAGATTACCCATGCACGCCAAGCAAAAGAACGGCAAAAGAAAATCGAAGAGTGGGAAGACCAACAAAAAAAGGCCAAACGCCGACAAAAGGAAAAGTATGTCGCCAAGCCCAACCCTTTCCTACGCGAAGACCTCACTTATAAAATGCAGCCGAGCGGCGGTATCGCTCCTACCCAAAACATCAAGTTCACATTTGCCGAACCTGTTGCCGGGATAGACACCACCGCACTGCGTTTCTACAAACAAAAAGACAGCTTATGGCTTGAAGAGCCTTACCTATTCCTTCCGGTGGAGGGAGACATGCGCAGCTACATGCTGTACGCGGAATGGCATCCCGGAGACAAATACAAGTTCGAAGCGGACAGCAATGCCGTAAAAAGCATCTTGGGTAAAGTGAGCACGGCCATAAAAAAAGAAATCCCCGTAACTCCGGAAGAGGATTTCAGTTCACTGTTCATCCGCCTCATCCTGCCGGACACGGCTGCCTACGTACAACTCATGGACAACAGCGACAAGGTGGTACGGAGCGCCAAAGCCGTAAACAACCGTGCAGACTTCTTCTATCTGAAACCGGGCGAATACTACCTGCGCCTTTTCATAGACCGGAACAACGACGGAAAATGGACCACCGGCGACTATGCCGCCAACCGCCAACCGGAGGAAGTCTTCTACTTCCCTAAGTCTTTGACCCTCAGGGCACGTTGGGAGGTGGAACAAGACTGGGACGTGAGAGGCATTCCGTTGAACAAACAAAAGCCGGATGCCATCACCAAACAAAAGCCGGATGCGGAAAAGAAAATCAAACAACGCAATGCGGAAAGAGAACGAAACAGATAAAAACAAGGAACCATGAAGAAAATAATAATGCTGATATGCCTGCTCCATGTATGGGCGGCATCTTTCACCCCCTCCCAGGCCCAATGCCCGGGAGAAAACGTGGCCTTTACAGACGGAGAAGACCTGTCCTATAAGCTCTACTTTAATTGGAAATTCATTTGGGTGACGGTGGGCAGTGCCAACATGAACATCAAACACACGACCCACCAAGGACAAGACATGCACCGCTGCCATCTCATCACACGCGGGAACAAAATGGCAGACCGGCTTTTCGTGCTCCGCGACACGCTCGTCAGCATTGTCGACGACCAACTCGTACCTTATTATTACCGTAAAGGAGCCTTGGAAGGCGACCGCTACACGGTGGACGAAGCCTGGTACAGCTACCCCAACGGGCAAAGCCACGTGAAACTCCGCTTCAAAAGCCACAAGGATGAAATCACACGGAAAGAAGAGGAATATAAGGAATGCGTGCATGACATGCTGAGCATGATGCTCTATGCCCGCTCTTTCGATGCTTCCGACTACAAAGTAGGCCAGAAAATCAAATTCCCGATGGTGGACAATGGAAAGATAGAAGGACAAACGTTGATTTACCGGGGCAAGAAAACATTCAAGATGGAAGAAAGCAAGACCAAATACCGCTGCCTCGTATTCTCATTCGTGGAATACGAGGACGGAAAAGAAGAGGAGGTCGTCACATTCTACATCACCGACGACAAGAACCACTTGCCTGTCCGTCTGGACATGTACCTGCGTTTCGGAAGTGCCAAAGCTTTCCTGACGGAAGCCAAAGGGGTACGCAACCCGCAAACGTCCATCATCAAGTAAACAACCCAAAAAACGTTTTGCCTTGTTGGCTCTTTAAAGGGAAATTAGAAAAGCCGATAAGATTCTATAGAATTTTATCGGTTTTTTTAATTCATATATCCTCAGCGGAAAACCTTCATGCGCTTGTCCACGTCCCCAAAATCCTTATCTCCAGGTTCGCCGGTCGGAACCCCGAAAGGCATTTCAGCTATCAGCATCCAATCTTCAGGCAACTCCCATGTACGACGGACGTCCTCATCTATCAAAGGATTATAATGCTGAAGGGAAGCTCCCAATCCCCGCTCTTCCAACATCGCCCAAATGGCAAACTGGTGCATTGCAGAAGTATGCTGGGCCCACGTCGGAAAATTATCCTTGTAAGAAGGAAAAGCATCCTGCAACCCTCTTACCACAGACATGTCTTCAAAATATAACACCGTACCATGGCCACTGGCAAAACAACCGTCAATCTTAGCCTCCGTCTTGGCAAAAGCCTCGGCCGGAATACGCGCTTTCAAGGTATCTTTCACGATTTCCCAAAGTTTTTGGTGCTCGTCGCCCAACAACAACACGATTCTCGTC
The DNA here is from genome assembly GCF_986071375.1 of Paraprevotella sp. Classification (NCBI taxonomy): domain Bacteria; kingdom Pseudomonadati; phylum Bacteroidota; class Bacteroidia; order Bacteroidales; family Prevotellaceae; genus Paraprevotella; species Paraprevotella sp. The sequence goes on from NZ_CFQRNQ010000003.1 coordinate 244,673, forward strand.
GATTGTGAGTTGAATGCCGACGGAACGTGTTTCACTGCCTGACGGACCACACGTATGAGCTCTTCGTCCGACACGGGCGAACTGCTTCCTATGGAGTAATAACTACGGCGATGCTCCAACGCCTCTTCAAATGTTCTTTTCATTCTTCTTCTATTTTTTGAATATAACCCGATTTCTTCCCTGCCACATTCGACACCGCCGAACGTACCCGGCTCAACGACTCGGGGGTCATCAGCAGGTAAGACGCCATGTCGTTGACCGAGGCCCTGCCTGCCACCGTGGGGAATTCCCGCAAAAAGCGTTCGTAGCGTTCGCGGGCCGACTCGAAACGCCATGAATCGGCTTTCACCTGGTGCAGGATCAGATTGTTTTCCAAGAAATGGCGCAACCATTCGGCAATGCCTTTATATGACAAGGAAAGCTCCACCAGTCCTGTATAAGGTATGAGGCACAATTCGCTGTTCTCCAATGCTTCCATCATCAGGTGCGACGGCTTGTTCTTGAAAATGCTTTCGATGCAATAAGCGATGTTGCCCTCGCACGTAAAATGCTCCGTGATTTCACGCCCGTTCTTGAAATAGAACTGGCGCAACAATCCCTTGCACACATACACCATATAATGGCATACCTGCCCGTCTTCCACCACCATCTGCTTCTTCCGGACCTTCCGTTCGACCAGAATATCCGACAACGCCCGGCGTTCCCCGTCGGACAATGTGGCAAAAGACGGTATCTTGTCTGCGGTCAAACCCTTTTCCATATCCAACTCTGCATCTTTATAATCCGTCTGACGAAGATACGTTTTTTTCATCCAAGTACAAAACGCCCGAAGCCTATAAATCTGATATAAATCAGAAAAACCGCTTTTCCCGCCACGGCACAAGATTTTTTTAACCTCCGCACGAACCGCCGACGGGAAAACTCACTTATATTTGCACCTATCAACAATACCGTAAAACAAAAAACACATCTATTGTTATGTATTTGATAGGATATGACATAGGCAGTTCTTCGGTCAAGGCTTGTGTGGTGGACGCACAAACCGGAAAGACGTTGGGCACAGCCTTTTACCCCAAGCAGGAAGCTCCCATCCTGAGCCTGAAGGCCGGATGGGCGGAACAAGAACCCGAATCGTGGTGGAACTACCTGAAAAGCGCCACGGCCGAAGCCATGGCCGCTGCCGCCGGAAAGGCCGGCCAACCGGTCGCTCTCCTGAAAGAAGGACTGGCCGCCATCGGCATCAGTTACCAGATGCACGGCCTGGTATGCGTGGACCGTGGACAGAAAGCCCTGCGCCCGGCCATCATCTGGTGCGACTCCCGGGCTGTCCCCTACGGGCAAAAAGCCATGGAAACGTTAGGCACGGACTTCTGCCTCGGGCACCTGCTGAACTCGCCGGGCAACTTCACGGCCAGCAAACTGGCATGGGTGAAGGAACACGAACCGGAAATATATGAGAAGATAGACAAAATCATGCTGCCCGGCGACTACATCGCCATGCGGCTGACGGGTACGGCCTGCACCACGGTATCCGGACTCTCGGAAGGCATGTTCTGGGACTTCAAGAACAACTGCGTCTGCAAGGAGCTGATGGAATACTACGGCTTCGGCATGGACCTGATTCCCGAAATACGCCCCACCTTCAGCGAGCAGGGACGGGTGACGGAGGCCGTGGCCGGAGAATTAGGCATCAAGGCCGGCATACCCGTGACCTACCGTGCGGGCGACCAACCGAACAACGCCCTTTCGCTCAACGTGTTCAATCCCGGTGAAATTGCCTCTACGGCAGGCACCTCGGGCGTGGTATACGGTGTGAACGGGACGGTGAATTACGACCCGCTCTCGCGTGTCAACACTTTCGCCCACGTCAACCACGCCGCAGGGACTTACAACCGCACGGCATTCCCCGCCACGGAACAGACGCGCCTCGGCGTATTGCTCTGCATCAACGGCACCGGCATCCTGAATTCATGGGTGCGCCGCAACATCGTGCCCGAAGGATGCAGCTACGAGGAGATGAACCGCATGGCCGAGAGCGTGCCCGTGGGCAGCGAAGGACTCAGCATCATTCCTTTCGGCAACGGAGCCGAGCGTGTCATGCAAAACAAGGAAACAGGCTGCGCCATACATGGCATCAATTTCAACATCCATAACCGCAACCACATCGTGCGCGCCGCACAGGAAGGCATTGTCTTCTCTTTCCGCTACGGCATCGACGTGATGAAAGGCATGGGCATGGAGGTGGACAAGATACACGCCGGACAAGCCAACATGTTCCTCAGTCCCCTCTTCCGCGACACGTTGGCCGGAGTAACGGGTGCCGTCATCGAGCTGTATGAGACCGACGGTTCCGTAGGCGCGGCCAAGGGAGCGGGCATCGGAGCCGGCATCTACAAAGACAACCGCGAAGCGTTCGCCTCGCTCGAGCGGCTGAAAGTCATCGAGCCGGACACCGCCCTCACGCCGGTTTACGAAGAAGCTTACCAACGTTGGTTAGGCGTGCTACGCAGCATGTAACAAATACATCAAACTCAAAATTAATTTCATAAACCTTTTTTTAAAACCAAAAAATTATGGCACAGAAAGAGTATTTTCCGGGCATCGGAAAAATTAAGTTCGAAGGAAAAGAGAGCAAGAACCCATTGGCTTACCGCTACTATGATGCCGAAAAGGTCATCATGGGCAAGAAGATGAAAGACTGGTTGAAGTTTGCCATGGCTTGGTGGCACACCCTTTGCGCAGAAGGCGGCGACCAGTTCGGCGGCGGCACGAAGACGTTCCCCTGGAACGAGGGCACGGATGCCTTGGCCATCGCCAAGCAAAAGGCCGATGCCGGTTTTGAAATCATGGAGAAACTGGGTATCGAATATTTCTGCTTCCACGACGTGGACCTCATCTCCGAAGGCAATTCCATCGAGGAATATGAAGCCAACATGAAGGCCATCGTGGCTTATATCAAGGAAAAAATGCAGGCTACGGGTATCAAGAACCTTTGGGGCACGGCCAACGTATTCGGACACGAACGCTATATGAACGGTGCGGCCACCAACCCGGATTTCAACGTGGTGGCACGCGCAGCCGTGCAAATCAAGAACGCCATCGATGCCACCATCGAACTGGGCGGCACGAACTACGTGTTTTGGGGCGGGCGCGAAGGCTACATGAGCCTGCTGAACACCGACATGAAGCGTGAAAAGGAACATCTGGCACAGATGCTGAAGGCAGCCCGCGACTATGCCCGCGCCAAAGGCTTCAAAGGCACGTTCCTCATCGAGCCGAAACCGATGGAACCGACCAAGCACCAGTACGACGTGGACACGGAAACCGTCATCGGCTTCCTCCGTGCACACGGCTTGGAGAAGGACTTCAAGGTGAACATCGAGGTGAACCATGCCACATTGGCCGGGCACACGTTCGAACACGAACTGGCTTGTGCCGTAGACGCAGGCATGTTGGGCTCCATTGACGCCAACCGTGGCGACTACCAGAACGGATGGGATACCGACCAGTTCCCCATCGACAACTACGAACTCATCCAAGCCATGATGCAAATCATCCGCAACGGCGGCTTTGGTAACGGCGGTACGAACTTCGACGCCAAGACTCGTCGTAACTCTACCGACTTGGAAGACATCTTCATCGCCCACATCGCCGGTATGGATGCCATGGCACGTGCCTTGGAGAACGCCGCCGAACTGTTGGAGAAATCACCTATCAAGAAGATGGTGGCCGACCGTTATGCCAGCTTCGATGCCGGCAAGGGCAAGGAGTTCGAAGAAGGCAAACTTTCGCTCGAAGACGTAGTGGCTTACGCCAAGACCCAAGGCGAACCGGCCCAGACTAGCGGCAAGCAGGAACTCTACGAGGCCATCGTGAATATGTATTGCTAACCCCCGTCCGGGATTTTCCCGCAAACGGACGTTCCACGCGGATGGTTGCCCTGCACCATAGGGCAGTCATCCGCGCTTTTTTGCCATTCCACCTTATTATTATCTTTCGTTATTTTTTCCAACCCAATCACGTAGAAAACACAAAAAACACCTATCTTTGTCACGATACTAACCATATTCAAACAAGAAAGCTATGGAGATGAAACCACGCACTCCGGAATTCGACAAGCTGGCTTTCACAGTATTGGCCATCGAAGTCTCCGCAGAAAAATTAGGTATCACCGCTACGGAAATGCGGCGGAGATTGGAGCGCACCGGATTGATGAAGGACCTCATCCGGGATTGCTACGACACTTTGCATACCGAAAGCCGGAAGGCCGTGGCCAAAGATGTCGTAGAGGCATTGTTAAATCGTGAAAAGGACCGGAGGGAATAATTATGGATAGGACACTTTATCACGGTTCTTCCGTTATCGTAGAACAACCTTTGGCAAGCATAGGCCGTCGGGATTTGGATTTTGGTCCGGGATTTTACCTGACCCCTTTACGCTTCCATGCCCAACGGTATGCACGATGCATTCAAGCCATCAAGAACGGTTCCCACGCCATAGTCAACCAATATGTTTTCCATGAACCGCCAGAATGCAAAAAGAAGATCTTTACCGCTTATGACCATGAATGGTTGGATTTCATTGTAGCAAGCCGGAAAGGAGAAATGCCATGGAAAGGATTCGACATCATAGAAGGAGGCATAGTCGACGACCGCGTTATCAATGCCATCGAAATGTACGTCAACGGTTATGATGACCTGCCACACACACTATCCAGGTTGGCATACAAGGAACCAAACGACCAGATTTGTATTCTTTCACAAGACATTTTAAATGCCAACTTGCAGTACATCACTAACGAGAAACTAATTTGAACCGGACATGCTGGACTTCTTACTTTGGAACAAAATAGCAAGGGTCATCGACCAACTTGCTGAAACATTGGACGTAGATTATGACCGTGCTTTAGAATTGTTTTACGAATCTGACGTATGTCGTATGTTGCACGATGAGCATTACGGTTTGCATCTGATGAGCGACACTTACATTGTCAACGACTTAATAACCGAGCTACGTGAAAAACAAACCTAAGCATTCATTTTGATTATACATTCCCGTAACACCGTGCAAAATGATAGTTTTCAGATGTTTTATCCTTACGGCAAAGACAGATGGAATGGACTATTTAGAACGGTATTCCTTAAAAAGAAATTGACGGAACTGCCATATGGAATCATTTCTACCCCATTTTCCCGATTTTTCTCAGCCGAATGATTTTCCGTTCGGCTGAAAGAGAAATTTCAATCTGCGGCGAACGATTTTTCAGTCCCTGTTTTTTGCCCTGAAAACGCCCTGAAAGTGTCTGTCCGGCCTGCCGTGACCGGCTTTTTCCTTCCCGTTGCCCCGTCCCCGGAACGTTAAAACCGAAATCAAAAAGTAAGCGTTTCCCCCACTCCGCTAACTTGAGAGTCCGTTTTGTAAACCAAGTGCCGCATGCCGCCCCGTGCCTTGTAAGCCATTATGACCGAAACTGTTCCGAATGTCAATACCCCGCCCCCGAAATACTCGTGTTTTCCGCGCTCCCCTCCACCTTGTCCACAAATACGCGAATCTCGCACCTGCCTCTTTAACATTCTGTCAATTTGTAAATCCCGGACTTATCGCCTGCTCTCTAATAACGGTCTTCAATAGCCGAAAGAAGACATTGCTCTTTGGTGTCTTGGAACAATAACGAAAAAGTATCTTTAAGAAGATATATAAAAATTACATCCCCCCTGTGTTTTCAGAAATTAATGCTATCTTTGCCAATAATGTAAAAGGCTATAATTATGAATACATTGCAAATAGATAGTGTTTTGTTGGATGAAGCCTTAAAAATGGCAAAACAAAAGAATATAGATTTAACCCAAATGGTAGAATCCTTCATAAGGAATTTCGTGGAAAGGTCCGCTAAGCCGCAAGGCAAATCGAAAATAACCCCATACGTCAGTCGTTTGGGGATTGACTTGGATTTACCTACCGATTTTGATGAACGGGAAGCTTATCGTAAATATTTGGAGGAGAAATACGGATGAAACAGAAAGTATTTGCCGACACCAATGTGATGGTAGACCTTTTAGCCCATCGTGTTCCATTTTACGAAGCCGCCATGCGCTTGTTTTCTCTTGCTGATAGAGGAGAGTGTACAATTGTAGTGTCAGCCCTCTCCTTCTCAACTACAGCTTATCTTCTTGAAAGAAAACTGAACTATGAAGACTTATCACTTGTTTTACGGCAGTTTGCTTCCATAGTAGAGATTGCTTCCGTAGACGAACGCACAGTGAGAAAAAGCCTATCTGCCACATCTGGTTTTCGGGATATAGAAGATGCCATGCAGCATTATGCTGCTTTGCAAACCGGCTGTGATGCGATTGTTACCCGCAACGTAAAAGATTTCACGCAAGCGGATATTCCTGTATATACGCCTGACGAGTTTCTGGCCAAAGAAGTATAATTTCAATTCTCTTTTTTATAAAGACATCTTATGTTTCCCTCGTTATATCTCCTATTTGGTACAACGAGGGGAACGATTCGTTTATATGCAACCGCTCTAAGACAAGAAAATTACCTTCAATGCCCGAAAGAAGACATTGCATTTTATGGATACGCCCCCGCATGGCTAAATATTTTCAAGCGGAGATGAAAACGGTTTATCTCTTAGGGAGAGATAGATTGTCGCGTACAATAAATTCACAGACAGTAGCTTATAAGCAAAGCAGTATTGTATTACAAAATACTGTGTACGTAAACGAAAACAAAATTATGAGGAGAAACACGAAAAAAATGTCCCGATTTATTGTTTATGTCGTTGTAAATCCATACATTTGCAGCGGTGACACTTAAATTCTTGCCAGTATCGGTTTATCTCTCCCTAAGAGAGCGACTGAAAAACACGCCGGAAAAACAGCCTCATCAACCTATTAACGAACACCAGTGAGTTTCATATAAAACATTAACTAATTTCTTAAACCAAATGAAAAAACAAGTACTAAGTGTATGGGTTTTCTGCTCAGCATTGGGCATCGCACAAGCCCAGACTGATGTCACTAAGGAGTATCTCGTCAATCCATCTTTTGAGACTTTAAAAACTGCGGATGGTTCAACCGACGTGGCGGTAAAGACCACGCTTGAAAATGGCCTGTACGGATGGGAAGTCGCCTCGATGAGCAATTACCAGGTGGAGAGCGAGGCAAGCGGCTCGGCCACGGGTTTCCCTGCCGACGGTTCAGGCAAAATCAAACCGACAGAGGGCACCTATTATTACTTCAATCGGCAAGGATGGGGCAACAAGGACTCCGAGCTGAAGACCACCACTTCGAAAGAACTGCCTACCGGAACTTATTATGCCGTCATCGACTATAAGGCGGCAGACTATTCCAACCACAACAATGCGGACAATAACGGTACGACCATCGGCATCAAAGTGAACGATGCAGCCTCAAACCTTTTGGGAGAAAATCCTGCCGTAAGACGGGCTTATTCCATAGCAAACAATGGTTCCAACCCTGGGAACGACACTTACATGGTCAACGCCGGATGGAATGAATTAGGCACGATGTTTACCGTGACGGAACCCACCACCGTAACCATCTCCCTCGTACAGAACATGAAAAACAGCGGACGTTCGGACATCGCCTGGGACAACCTTCGCCTCTATAAAGTAGAGAACGTGAGCGAAAGCAACCCATTGGACCTGACCGGATACATCGCCTCGGCAAACGGTTCCTGCGTCCCCGGATGGACGACATCCGGCACGGTAGGCACCAATAGCGGCCAGCATTGGGACGGCAATTCTGGCACAAAATACATCGAACCTTGCAATTGGGGAGCAACCGGTTGGGAAAGCAGCATCTCACAAACCATCATCGTGCCCAAGGGCCAGTACATCCTTACGGCTACGGGACGCTCATCCGTTAACGCCACGATGACCCTCACAGCTAACGGCCAATCTGTCACATTCCCATCGAATGGAGACACAGGGGGCACGATAGCCACCGACGGCACGGAATGGGAAAACGTGGCTGCCGGCATCGAGGCCGGGAAGTCCTTTGCCAACGACGACAAGGGACGCGGATGGACCTACGGCAAAGTAACCCTTTCCATAATCGACGGCAAGCTCAATATCACCGCGAAATCTTCTTCCACAGCACTACATGAGTGGTGCAGCATATCTGACTTCAAGTTGCTGTACGTCTCCACTTCCGTCGGAACGGATGTGCTGAAAGCCTTGCTGCAGGAAAAACTCACGGCAGCCCAAGCCTGTGTGGCAAACTGCCCCAAAGGCATTGCAGCCATCGTAAATGCAGCCATCACCCAAGGCAATAATGCCCAAGACACGGAAGAAAGCCTGAACGCAGCCATTACGGCATTGACGCAAGCCATTGCCCTGGCAGAGCAAGCAGTTCCGGCCACCGAGGCTTTCAAAGCCCTCATGGCAACGTGTCAAGGCTATGCCAACCACTCAAGTGCGGAAGAAAGCGTAAAACAGGCATTCCAAAAGGCCATGACCGATGCCCAAGCTGCCTTGGACGCAGCCACCATGGTTGAAGCCATCCAAGAAGCCACCCAAACCTTGCAGGCTGCATGTCAGACCTATTTACTGAATGCAGAACCAGAAACGGGTTATCCTTTTGACTACGCATTCCTCGTGGCCGAAGTAGGCAACTCCAAGAACGGATGGACCAACAACTTCTCTGCCGAATACACACATCTCGACAACTACCAATACAAGAAAGACGACGCTTCCAAAAACAATGCTGATTTAGGACTTTACAAGACGGGGTTCATCGAAGCATGGAATGACGGTGTGGACTTCACGGGTACGCTGACTTACACGTTGAACGAACTTCCCAACGGCCATTACAAGATTTCGGCATACACTTTCACGTCTGAAAATGGCAAGACTTCGTTCACGGCCAACGACAAGGAAGTGGCGTTGGATAACACCACAAACCTCTATACCCAACCGGTCATCGACGACGTGATAGTAGATGAGCACAAACTGACTTTCGGCTTGAATATCGGTGGGGCTAACTGGATTGGAATCACCAACATCCAGTTGCAATACCTCTCCCAACTGACAGACGCTGAAGCCTCTGCCAAAGCCAAAGAAGCCCTCTATGCCAAATTAGAGGAAGCAGGCAACATGGATACCGAAACCAACGTGGGCACGGAAGCTTTCCAGATTCCGGAAACGGCTGTAGAGGCTTTCGACGCAGCATTCGACAAGGCTAACGACATCTATACGAACTCACAGAAAGTGGACGAAATAGAAGCTGCCACAAAAGCTTTGGACGAAGCCATCAAAGCATTCCAAAACCCGGTACTCAACGCCCCGAAGGAAGGAGAACTCTTCTGCATCGCCAACATCTCGGAGGGTTTCGCGTATAAGAACAATGCCGTATCTCCGATTTATAACGAAGCCAAAGCCAACGACGGGGAATATGACCTGAAGTGGTTCCACATCGTGGATGCCAACTACGCACAGGCTCTTAAGTTCACTCCGGTGGAAGGACAACAGAACCAATACACCATCAGTTTCACCGACGAGGAGGGTAATACCCGTTATTTCAGTACGCAGGCTTTGGCCGGGTATATAGATACAGACAAAAACGAAGTGAGCACACGGCATGACCGCATCCGTGCGACAAAAGAAGCCGAAAAGGCATTGCCGTTTGAAATCAGCTTGGCCGGAGAAGGCGTGTACAAACTGAAGAACACCCTCCATGGCAGCCCTATCGGAAGCACAGGTGATGATGGATTCTTCACCTCAAGCAACCTCTCCGACCTGTCTCTCGTAAAAGCGGAAAAAGCCAACGTGACCTTGTCCATCACGGCCGCAGGTTGGTGTACGCTCATCCTGCCGTTCGACGCAGAAATCCCGCAAGGTTTTGAAGTGTACAGTTGCACAGGCACAGAAGTTCCGGTAGGAACATCCACGGCATTGGTATTGGAAAAAGCTGAAAGTATCGAAGCCCACACACCGTACATCGTAAAAGGCAAGGAGGGAGACACCTACGACTTCTCCGAATACGGTACGGCCCTGAAAGACCAATATGCAACCGGACTGATGACGGGTACGTTCACACAGCAAAAAGCCGTTGCCAACACTTACGTACTCCAAAACCAAGAGGGCAAAGTAGGGTTCTACAAGGTGATGGCAGGCAGCGAACCGACCATTAAGCCTTACCGTGCCTACATCAACGCAGACGTGGCCGAAGCCAACATCGTGGCCTTGCTCCTCCCGGGCATCGGAACGGGCATCGATGGCATCGTGGCAGAAGATGCCTTGGTGAACGTGTACGACCTCAACGGCATACTCGTACGCGAGAACGTGAAGTTAGGCCAGGCCCTCGAAGGCCTCTCCAAAGGCATCTACATCGTGAACGGCACAAAGAAAGCCGTAAAATAAACCAAAGATTTAAAAACCAAAAACAATGAAAAAGATTATGGAAAAGAGCAAATATATCCAACCGGAGATTTCAATATGCCATGTGGAAACTGACCGGATGATGGCAACCAGCACCGGCAACCCTTCCCGTTTCGATGACCCTGCTGACGGGAACATTGAGGTGTTGACCAACATGGAGAAGTTCACAGACATCTGGGGTAACGAGTTTTAAGGTTTCCCGACCGAAGAGGAACGGTACTACAAGGAGTTCCTGGTTTTGGGGCAGTCCAAGGAAGGGCTGCCCCTTTCTATGTCCAAGCCGTTCCGGCAAGATGGAATGCCCCGACAACGAAACAATCCCTAAACTGCCAACCTGCAAAACAAACTGCGCACGTAAAGGCATCCCCCTTACGTGCGCAATTCCTATCCATCCGGCATGACCGGAAAAGAAGACCCGGCCCCCTACTTATTCAGCTTCCAAGTAAAACCGTCTTTCGTATCTTTCACCTCAAAGCCCAAAGCGGCCAGATTGTCGCGGATTTTATCACTGGTAGCCCAATCCTTATTGGCTTTGGCTATCATACGCTGTTCCAAAAGCATATCCACCACTTTGCCGAAAGCTTCCTCGCGTCCGCTTCCGCCCCCCGTCTCTTCTTTCAGGCCAAGAATGTCGAATGCAAAGGTATGGAACACTTCGGCCAAGGCGGCCAATACGTCAGCGGACATCGTGGCTTTCCGGTCTACCACCGTGTTGATGACACGGCAGGCATCGAACAAGTGGCTGATGACGATGGGTGAATTCAGGTCGTCGTCCATCGCCTCGTAGCACTTCCGGCGAAGTTCGTCCACATACGCCATCCCTACGCTGCCACCGGCTGTCGGGGTAATCCGCTTCAGATTGGCCACGCCCTCCATCAGGCGGGACAATCCTTTCTCACTGGCCTGCAAGGCTTCATTGCTGAAATCCACCGTACTGCGATAATGAGCCTGAAGGATGAAGAAGCGGATGGTCATCGGGCTGTAAGCCTGCGTCAGGCTCTCGTGCTCACCGCTGAAGAACTGTGCCAACGTAATGAAGTTACCCAAGCTCTTGCCCATCTTCTGCCCATTGATGGTAATCATGTTGTTGTGCATCCAATAGTTCACCATGTCGCTACCCTGACTAGCCACAGCTTGTGCGATTTCACACTCATGATGGGGGAAAATCAGGTCCATTCCTCCACCGTGAATGTCGAAATGGTCGCCCAAGTACTTGCGGCCCATGGCCGTACACTCGCAATGCCAACCGGGGAAACCGTTGCTCCACGGACTGGGCCAACGCATGATATGCTGCGGTTGGGCGCACTTCCATAAAGCGAAATCCACTTGGTTATGCTTCTCTCCCACGCCGTCCAAAGCCCGGGAGTTGTTGATGACATCCTCTAAGTTGCGTCCGGAAAGCTTGCCGTAATGGTGCGCCTTGTTGTATTTCTCCACATCGAAATACACGCTCCCTTCACTGACGTAGGCATAACCGTTATCCAAGATTTCCTTCACCAGTTCAATCTGCTCGATAATATGCCCGGTGGCATGCGGTTCGATGCTAGGCGGCAACACATTCAGAGCCTCCATGGCCGCATGGAAACGGTTCGTGTAGTATTGTGCCACCTCCATCGGCTCCAATTCCTCCAAACGGGCCTTCTTGGCAATCTTGTCTTCTCCTTCGTCGGCATCGTGCTCCAAATGCCCCACATCCGTAATATTACGCACATAACGTACTTTATAGCCGATATGCTGCAAGTAACGGAACAGCAGGTCAAACGTAATGGCCGGACGGGCATGTCCCAGATGGGCATCCCCATACACCGTCGGTCCGCAGACATACATCCCGACACGCCCCGGCGTGATGGGTTTGAACTCTTCCTTTTTACGGGAAAGCGTATTATAGATAAACAATTTTTGTTCCATAATCAATGTATTTGATGGTCTATGATGCATATTCCGGGTCGTCTCCGTTTTCCCGGATTAGACGGAGCAGCTTCTCCACGGCTTCTTCCGCCGGAATGTTCCGCTCCACACATTCTTTTTTCTTATACAAGCTGACCTTGCCGCGCGCAGCCCCTACATAACCGTAATCAGCATCGGCCATCTCACCGGGACCGTTCACGATGCAGCCCATGATGCCAATCTTCAAGCCTTTCAGATGCCCGGTGGCCGCCTTGATGCGCGCTATCGTGTCTTGCAGGTCGTAGAGCGTACGCCCACAACCGGGACAAGAGATATATTCCGTCTTGGTCGTCCGCAAACGGGCAGCCTGAAGGATGCCGAATGCGGTGGCGTCTATATCGCGATGATCCAACGTACCATTATTATATAGGTACAGGCCGTCGCAAAGCCCGTCGAAGAGCAAGGCACCCATGTCGGCTGCACTCTCTATCTGGAAATCCTCCTTTTCCTCCTGCCCGTGGGCGTACTGCTGGAAAATGACCACGGGGTTCTGCAAACCTTCGCGCGTCAGTTCGTGCACCAAGGCACGATGCTCGCCCAAACGGTTCTGATGGTTGCTTTGGGAAATCACCACCACCTCCGGATGATATTTCAGGCAGGCACGCACCTCTTCATTCAAAGCCCCGTATGAAAGGAAAAGAAACTTCAAATCGGCTGTACACTGGCTCATGAAAGGCAGCATGTTATAAGGAAAAGCCGGATACGTACCGGATTCACCGGTCCAGACATCCGCATCCACGATATAATCCCCCTCACGCTCTTCCACGGGAGGCAGGTTACGGCCACAATAAATGTAGTCGGGACGGAAATCGGGATGGGCTTTGAAGCCCTTCAACCTGCCGGAAGCAGCCAAATCCATACGGTCGGCCACGACAACCGGCACATGGTCTCCTCCGATATTACGCACGGGCCGCGTTTTCCGCCGTACGGGATTTAAGTAATCAAATTCCTCCGCTTCGGCAGCCGGTATCATCATGGCTCCGTCCCGACGGAGCACATAATCCACCAACTTACGTGCCACCGGAATTTCAGCCTCCGGAGCTTCGCTCAATGACACACGGACTGTGTCACCGATACCGTCCGCCAACAAAGCCCCGATGCCCACGGCGCTCTTGATACGTCCGTCCTCACCGTCACCGGCTTCGGTCACACCCAAATGCAAAGGAAAACACATTCCTTCACGCTCCATGGCATCGACCAACAAACGCACACTACGTACCATCACCACCGTGTTGCTGGCTTTGATGGACACCACCACGTCCTTGAAACCTTCCTTCACACAAATGCGCAGGAACTCCATGCAACTCTCCACAATACCTTCCGGCGTATCCCCATAGCGGCTCATGATGCGGTCGCTCAGCGAACCGTGGTTCACCCCGATACGGATAGCCGTATGGTTCTCACGGCAAATGCGTAGGAAAGGCACGAAACGTTCCTCAATCTTTTTCAACTCCTGCGCATATTCTTCGTCCGTATATTCAAGATGCTTGAACGTACGGGCTGCGTCCACATAGTTTCCGGGATTAATACGTACCTTCTCAGCATACAAAGCTGCCACGTCGGCCACTTTCGGATTGAAATGCACGTCGGCCACCAAAGGTACCGCACAGCCTGCCGCACGTACACCGGCGTTGATGTTCCGCAAGTTCTCGGCCTCACGCACCCCTTGGGCCGTCAGACGTACATAATCTCCTCCAGCTTCGGCAATGCGTAACGTCTGAGCCACACAGGCCTCGGTATCCATCGTTGAAGTGTTCGTCATGCTCTGCACCCGAATCGGATGGTTCCCGCCCAACGGCGTACCGCCAATCTGCACTTCACCGGTCTCCCTGCGTCGGTAATCGAACAAGTTCATCCGTCTGTCTTTAATTGCACTTAAACTTATACTTCACATCGGCCAATTCCGTATTGGCCTTTACAATCTTCTGCTTCAGGTTTTCTTTATAACCCGCCAAACGCAAAGCCAATCCTTCATCAGCCAACGACAGCATCTGTGCGGCCAGAATGGCAGCATTCTGCGCTCCGTTTACACCCACCGTAGCCACCGGTATGCCGGGAGGCATCTGGATAATGGAAAGCATGGCATCCAAGCCGTCCAACATCCCCTTGATAGGAACCCCGATGACGGGCAACGTCGTGTTGGCCGCTATCACACCAGGCAAAGCAGCCGCCATCCCCGCTCCCGCAATAATTACTTTCAGGCCGCGTCCGGCAGCCTCTTTGGCAAATGCTTCCACCTCGACCGGTGTCCGATGAGCCGACAAAGCGTTCATCTCAAAAGGGATTTCCATCTCGTCGAAGAACTTGGCAGCCTTTTCCATCACCGGAAGGTCGGACGTACTGCCCATGATAATACTTACAACTGGTTTCATGACTTATCTGAATTTTTAATTGAACTCATTTCCTATAATAAAATTATACCGGCAAAACCGCAAACCACTCCCACGAGAGTGCCGGCCACCACTTGCGCCAGACTATGCTGACGGAGCAACATGCGTGCTGTCCCCACAGCTCCAGAAATCAGTACCGTAACACACAGCCACCAAACAGGATTGAACATGAACAGTACCGAATAAGCCACCAACGCGCCTATCACGCCGCCTGCCCCGGCCGAATGCATACTGATTTTCCACCACACATTCACTATGACGCATACCATCTGTATCAGCAAAGCCGACACTAAAATACCGCACATATAACGCGGCATGTGCATACGGAACATCAAATGGAGACAGGCCACGTAAGACAGGATGAACAATATATAAGGTATGGCGCGGTTCTCACGCAAACGCAGTTGCACCGGTGCCCATCCGTTCAGTTTACGATATACGTAAATACACAAGCGAGGCAACAATATGGTGAAAACATAAACCATACACAAAATGGTCAGCTTATAAAACAACGGCAACAGGCTCAAGTAAGTAAACGTGAACAAAGACACAAATCCCACAATAGGCGCATGATACGGCCTAAAAACGACCGACAATAAACGAGCCGATAGAATAAGATTCCTATATCTCATCGCCTTAACCGTGCTACAGGTATCCCCAGTTGTTCCCGGTATTTGGCCACCGTGCGCCGCGCAATGGGAAAGCCTTTTTCATTCAACATCGCCGTCAACGCCTCATCGCTCAGCGGCTTCTTCTTGTCTTCCGCCTCTACCAAATCCTTCAAAGCGGCCTGAATCTTACGGGTGGCAATCTCCTGCCCGTCACCTGTCACATAACCGTCGCTAAAGAACCATTTGAGCGGATAAGTCCCGTAATGGGTCTCCACATATTTACTGTTGGCAGCACGGGATACGGTAGAGATATCCAATCCCGTACGCTCGGCCACATCCTTCAATATCATCGGGCGCAACAAAGTCTCATCTCCTTCCAGAAAGAAAGGACGCTGCAAATCAATAATAGCCTGCATGACAGCGGTCAGCGTACGCCGACGCTGTTTCACAGCCTCGATGAATCCCTGTGCTTTTTCTATCTTCTGACGAGTATATTGCAAAGCTTCCCGTTCCGGCCGACTTAACTTTGCGCGTCCGGTGTCTACCTGATGAAGGATTTCCATGAACGAAGGACTGATACGTAACTCCGGCACATCGCCTTTATTGAAAGAAAGGGTAATTCCCCCGTCATCATCGGTCTCTACGGCAAAGTCCGGCACGATTTGTTGGTAATTATGTCCTACCACCTCGCCCATGGCACTCCCCGGACGCGGATTGAGTTTCTTTAAATCTCTCTGCAAACGCTCGCACTCTGCTTCTGTCAAATGCAAGCGAGCGGCAATCCTGTCCCAACGTTTATGGGTAAATTCATCAAACAGCTTGTCGATAATTTCATATTCCAACTGCTTTTGCCGGCTTCCGCGATGTTCATCCCGACGGAGTTGCAACAAAAGGCATTCTCTCAAATCGCGTGCCCCGATTCCGGGAGGGTCGAAAGTCTGCAACCGAGCCAACACTGCTTCCAGTTCCGACTCCGTAGTCTGTATTCCTGCATAAATCTCCAACTCGTCCGCCAACGTGGAAAGTTTCTTTTTCAACAGGCCGTCATTTTCCAACGAACCGATAAGATAAGCCATCAATTCCCGTTCACGCGGTGTCAGGTCACATTCGTTCATCTGCTCCGTCATCTGTTCGTAAAAAGATGTCGTATCGCCATAATCCATCGTTTCCGGACGGTCTTTCCCTCCTCGTTCCTGCAACAGATAGTCCGGCACATCGTCCGGTGTGCGATAATCGTCCATCGCCTGCCGTACCTCAGCCGGACGATATTCATCGGAAGGCAAACCACCGTCCAACCCAGAAGCTTCGCCCCCGGCCGACTCTGTATCATCTGTACCGTCATAGACATCTTCCGAAGAAGTATCGGCATCCTCGGAACTCCCCAGACTCTCTTCCAACGCTCCGTTATCTATCAATTCGTTTTTCACACGTTGTTCCAGTTCTGAAACGGGCATTTCCAACAACCGCACCTGCAGCACCTGCTGCGGGGACAGCGTCTGGACCTGCTGCATAGATTGAGACTGAACTAATTTCTGTGACATATATATACACGTTTAATGAGACGTTTTCCGTTGCAAAGTTAGCGTATGACCCGAAAAATGCCAAATATATTCAGACAAATGATTGGATTCCGCCCTCTCATTCCCTGACCAAAGCATAATCCAATTGCTTCTTTTCCAAATTGGCTTTCACAACTTTTACTTGTACCGTATCCCCCAGAGAATAACGATGATGGTGCTTGCGTCCCCACAAGCAGTAGTTACGCTCGTCGAATTCATAATAATCGTCATCCAAATCACGCAAGGGTACCATACCTTCACATTTATTCTCATTGATTTCCACATACAGGCCGAACTCCGTCACACCGCTGACAGTTCCTTCAAACACTTGCCCCAACTTGTCGCTCATGAATTCCACCTGCTTATACTTGATACTGGCACGCTCGGCACTGGCTGCCAACTGCTCCATCGCGCTGCAATGTTCACACAACTCTTCATACTTGTCCTGGCTGGCACTGCGCCCTCCGTCAGCATACCGCGTCAGCAACCGATGCACCATCACGTCAGGATAACGGCGGATAGGGGAAGTAAAATGCGTATAGTAATCAAAAGCCAACCCGTAATGCCCGATATTATGCGTACTATAACGTGCCTTCATCATGGCCCGCAACGAAACGGTTTCTATCAGATTTTGCTCTTTCTTCCCCTGAATGTCGGTCAATAGCTTGTTCAATCCTTTGGCCACCTCTTCCTTAGACCCTGTCGGTTTCAGTTTATAGCCGAATTTCACAATAAACTCACTCAGATTAATCAGTTTGTCCTGATCCGGCAAATCATGTACACGGTAGGGCAGCGTCTTGGGCTTTTTATTTTTAGGCTGCTTCCCCACGCTCTCGGCTACTGTACGATTGGCCAACAACATAAACTCTTCCACCAATTTATTCGCATCTTTCGCCACCTTGAAATACACTCCTATCGGCTTGCCCTTATCGTCTATGTCAAAACGTACCTCACTACGGTCGAAATTGATGGAGCCATGCTCAAAGCGCCGGGCACGAAGTTGTTTGGCCAAGCGGTTCAATGTAATCAATTCCGTGGCAAAATGTTCGGCCGGCAACACATCCGGCCCGTTAAAGTTCGGATCTGCCTCATGGTCGCCCGGCATCTTATAGTCTTCAGGCGAAGCTTCTTTATGGTCTTCCAACACCTTCTGTACTTCTTCATACGTAAAACGGCGGTCACTCTTAATGACAGTATGAGCCAGATGCCAGTCTTTGACTACAGCCTTGTCGTCCAATTTAAACACGACGCTATAAGTCAACTTCTCTTCATTCGGACGTAAAGAACAGATGAAATTGCACAAACGTTCAGGCAGCATCGGAATCGTCCGGTCTACCAAATACACGCTGGTGGCACGCTTCACAGCTTCTTTGTCTATAACGCTCCCCTCTTTTACATAATGCGAGACATCTGCGATATGTACTCCTACCTCCCACAATCCGTCGTCCGTTTTACGAATGGAAATCGCATCGTCGAAATCCTTAGCATCCCTCGGGTCGATGGTAAAAGTCGTCACCTCACGCAGGTCCTCACGCAGCCCGATTTCTTCGGCAGTGATGCCCGGGTCAATCTTCTCAGCCTCATCTTCCACAGACTTGGGATAAGCATAAGGTAAGCCGTATTCGGCCAAAATGGAGTGCATTTCCGTGGTATTGTCTCCACTCTGCCCCAATATATCCACGACCTTACCTATCGGATTCTTGGCATGTTCGGGCCATTCGGTAATCTTCACCACAGCCTTATCTCCGCTTTTACCACCTTTCAACGCTTTTTTAGGAATAAATATGTCGTTGGCCAACGTACGGTCTTCGGTGAGCAGGAAAGCAAAATCCTTACGCACTTCCAACTTTCCGACAAACGACTTGTCGTTCCTTTCGAGAATCTCGACCACTTGTGCCTCGCGTACATGATGCTTCCTGCGGGCTAACAAAGTCACTTTCACCTTGTCTCCTCCCATGGCGTGCAAAGAGTTCCGTTCGGCCACAAGGACAGGCTCTCCTCCATCCAACGGGGTCACGGTGTTTTTACCGTTCGCTTTGCGATTGAATATGGCTTCAAACACTTGCCCCGTGGTATTCAAGCGAAAATGCAGCTTCTCTGTTTCTTTTATATAATCATCCATCGCCAAATCTTCCAACAAGTCCATACAAAGCAACTTGGCAGGATGCGTGTCCAGTTTCAAGTCTCTGAATATACGTTTAATGTCGTAAACCTCGGCGGGATTATTTTGAAAAAGTTCCATTAACATTTTCGCCAGTTCTTTTTTCTTCAGGCGCTTGCCGCCCTTCTTTCCTGTTTTTCCCATAAATTTGATATTTTAGAGGTTTGTTATCTGTAATCTTTCTGCAAGTTAAGCATATTTATTCATTCCGCTCCTCTTTTATCTCTTATTTTTTCTGAAAATGCTTATCTTTGTTCTTTCTTTTTCATAAGCCAACAGACCAATGAAACTAACCGAACGGGAAAAAGCCATCTATCAAGTTACATGGGCAGGAAGTTTTGTCAACTTTCTGTTAGTCGTATTCAAGTTCATAGCCGGAATTCTGGGGCACAGCGCGGCCATGATAGCCGATGCCGTACATTCTTTATCTGATTTTGCAACCGACATCGTCGTGCTCATCTTCACACGTATTTCCAATAAACCGCAAGATAAAAATCACGATTACGGCCATGGCAAATATGAGACGTTAGCCACGGCAATAATCGGTATTGTACTTTTTGCCGTAGGCGCAGGCATTTGTTGGAACGGACTGCGAGCCATCCAAACCGTATGGCAAGGAGGCCGTCTTCCTGTCCCGGGCATGCTTGCTTTCGCAGGAGCCATCATCTCCATCGTCTCCAAAGAACTGATATACCGTTACACCATTCACGTGGGACGCAAAATCAATTCCAACGCAGTCATAGCCAACGCCTGGCATCACCGTAGCGATGCTTTCTCTTCCATTGGAACAGCCATGGGCATCGGAGGGGCCATAGCCCTGGGCGAATCATGGAGCGTGCTCGACCCCATGGCTGCTGTAATCGTGAGTTTCTTCATCATGAAGGTGTCCGTCCAACTCTTGAAACCGTGCGTGGACGAGCTGACTGAAAAATCATTGCCGGACGAAATAGAAAAGGAAATCTGCCTCATTGCGGAGAACACACCGGGAGTATCGGCCATACACAATTTGCGCACACGCCGCATCGGCAACCACTATGCCATAGAGATGCACGTCCGGATGGACGGGCATTTGACTTTGTATGAAGCACACGCCAAGGCATCGGTCATAGAAAACAAATTGAAAGAGAAATACGGAAATGAAACCCATGTGGGCATCCATGTGGAGCCTGTGAAGGATGCCGACGGAACTTACAGGAAATAAAACAAATAGAACAAACGCGTATGAAAATATTAGTAACAGGAGCAAGCGGCTTCATCGGTAGTTTTATCGTTGAAAAGGGACTGACGGAAGGACACGTGATATGGGCAGGCATGCGCGCCACCAGTAGCCGGAACTATCTTCAGGACCCCCGAATCCGTTTCGTCGAATTAGACATGGAACATCCTGAAATCCTACGCCCCCAACTGGCGGCATGCAAAGCCGAATTCGGAGGTTGGGATGTCATCGTACATGCAGCCGGAGCCACCAAATGTATCCGACGTGAAGACTTTTTCCGCACCAATACGGAGGGAACACGTCATTTTGTCGATGCGCTCCGCGAACTGGACATGGCGCCCGGGCGTTTTATTTTCATCAGTTCCCTCAGCGTGTTCGGTGCCATACGCGAACAGGCAGTACGTCACGCCACTTCGGACAATCCCTGGATATATGCCCCGATACGGGAAAATGATACGCCACGCCCCAACACGGCATACGGGGAAAGCAAGCTGGAAGCCGAACGTTATCTCAAGTCTTTGAAAGATTTTCCCTACGTCATTCTCCGTCCCACCGGTGTGTACGGGCCACGTGAAAAAGACTACTTCGTCATGGCGCAAAGTATCAAACAGCACGTAGACTTCAGCGTAGGATACCGTCCGCAGGAAATCACATTCGTTTACGTGAAAGACCTTGTACAAGCCGTTTTCTCTGCCATGGTAAAAGATGTCATCGGGCGCGAATTTTTCATCAGCGACGGAAACGTATACCACAGTACTGAATTCAGCGACTTGATACGCACGGAGCTTGGACATCCGTTCATGCTCCGCATCAAGGCTCCGGTATGGTTCCTTCGTTTCGTATGTGCCATAAATGGCAGCTTCAGCACATGGCGGGGCCGCACCACCACCCTTAACCGCGACAAATTCCACATTCTGTGCCAACGCAACTGGCAATGCGACATCCAACCGGCCGTGGAAGAGTTGGATTTCCGTCCTGAATACCCTTTGGCACGAGGAGTCAAAGAAACGATGGACTGGTATAAAAAGGAGGGATGGCTATGAGAATTTCCGTCCAATGGCTTACCGGAAACGACAATAAGCCCAAAGGCTTATGGCCGATTGAATGGTTGGCCATAACTTACAGCATCCTCACGACCTTGGCCATGTTCGTGCTTTGGCCGGACATGGACCACCCTCGGGACATGTTGGCCGACCGTCTGTACATCTTTCTCGGTACAATCTTATTGTGGAGAATCCATCTCTTTTGGCCGCGCAGACTTATGACTTTCATCCGCATCACAGCACAGATGGCTTTGCTCAGCTACTGGTATCCGGACACTTACGAGTTCAACCGGACGTTTCCCAATTTGGACCACATATTCGCCCGATGGGATGCAGTGCTTTTCAGTTGCCAACCCTCATTGGAGTTCAGCCGCCTTTGCCCATGGCCTTGGTTTTCCGAAGCCGTAAATATGGGTTATTTCTCTTATTATCCCATGATTGTGGCCGTCATGGTTTTCTTCTTTCTCTGTCGCAATAACCATTACGAGAAAGCCTCATTCACTGTCATGTGCTCCTTTTTCATCTTTTACCTCATCTATATATTCCTCCCCGTTGCCGGACCCCAGTTCTATTTTCAGGCCATAACCCCGGAATGTGCCGAAAGCGGGATATTCCCGTCTTTAGGTACCTACTTCAGCCATCGTACCGACATGCTCCCATCACCGGGCTATGCCGACGGTTTTTTCTGTCATTTAGTCGAATGGGCGCAGGATTCCGGCGAACGCCCGACAGCCGCTTTTCCTTCCTCACATATCGGCATTACTTTTATCCTGCTCTATCTGGTCCGTCCGCAAAGCAAACGTTTCCTCTTCATATTATCACCTTTCGCCCTCCTTTTGACACTGGCCACAGTCTATATCCAGGCACATTACTTAGTGGATGCCATTGCCGGAATATTAGCCTCCTATCCGGTTTTCTGCCTAAGCAAATGGGCATACCAAAAGACAAGCCTTATCCTTAGGCATGAAACCTGAACAAAAGACCCCGCAAAAGGCTTGCAAACGTAGCCTCTTGCGGGGACTCCACCTTTGCCACACGACAAAGGACACCTTATCAAAATTTCACCGAAACTTTCTTTCCATTATAAGACACGGCCTTTTGCCGCCCGTCGGGAAGCAACACCGTAAACTTACGGGATTGCAACATGCCTTTGTATTCGCCTTTGCGTGCTCCCAGAGTCAGACGACGCGAGGAATCATCCCAGGCCATGGGAATCTCTGTATAAGCTCCTTTCTCGTAATTGTAATTGTCGAACTCGTCCTCGTAAAGCACAAAACTGCCGTCAGCACCCGGGTAAACACGGAGAGTCAGGTTATCCCACGGCTTCTCCGTGGCATATTGCACGTCGGGCCCGAGAGGCACGATACTACCTGCTTTAATATATAAAGGTATGATGTCGAGCGTCGTGGCACGTGTCACGGTGCGCCCTCCCTCCATTTTCTCATTTGTCCAAAAGTCATACCATGCAGTCCCTGCCGGAAGATAGACCTCTGCGGACTTCTGTTGCATGAAATCCACGTGTACCCTTTCATCAGCCTTCCCCGCATTGTCGCGGTTCCAACCGCTTTCCTCGTCCACTTTCACCACTTTTTCGGGAGTGTACTGAGCCTCAAGTACGGGTGCCACGAGGAAAGCCTTGCCGAACATATACTCATCATTCATATTCCACACCTTTTTGTCTCTCGGGAAGTCCATGACCAAAGCGCGCATGAACGTAGATTGCCGGTGCGTGACCTCCCAAGACGTAGAATAAATGTAAGGCAACAACGAGTAACGCAAACGAATCATCTTCTCAATGGCATCGTACACGGGTTCGCCCTTCTTTCCAAACTGGTATATTTCACGGGGTGTATCCGCTCCGTGGGAACGCATCATCGGAGTAAAGGCACCAAATTGCAGCCAACGCACGTACAACTCCTGATAAAGAGGATTCTTAGGAGCCGTCCCGTCGTTCCAACTCTTATTATATTGCCCGGCAAAGAAGCCACCGATGTCGTTGTTCCAATGGGGCATGCCGCAAAGCGAGAAATTCAAGCCGGCCGGCACCTGTTTACGCAAGGTCTCCCATGATGAGCCCACGTCGCCGCTCCACACATTAGCCCCGTAACGCTGCTGCCCCAAAAAGCCCGAACGGGTCAGGATGAACACGCGTTTGTCCGACGACACGGCACGCTGATGGTCGTACACTCCACCAACGGACATGAGCGGATAGGCATTACGTACTTTCCGGAAAGACCCCATATAGGTCTTCGTGTCCATATCTTCGGGCTTGAAATCCAGATGATCCGGTTCGGTAGAATCCATCCACCATGCATCCATGCCAAGCTTGAAGATTCCCTCGTTCAGGTATTTCCAATAGATGTCACGGGCTTCGGGAGAATAAGCGTCATACACCCGCACACCGGAAGGATATTCCATATTAGGCGGCCAACTTTCCGTCCCTGATGCAGGCCATGTCCGGAAATCGTACAGCAATCCTTTATCAGCCAACTCCCGGTAAGGCTTTGTAGCCGGACCGAACGATGACCAGATGGAAATCGCCATGTGCGCGTTCATCGCATGCACGTCATCTATCATTTTCCGGGGATTATTGAATTGAGGGTTCTGAAAGTCCATGGCATTCCACAAATAGTTGTGTCCCCAATATTGCCAGTCTTGTATGATGCCATCGAGAGGCACGCCTAATTCACGGTATTTGCGCACGACTCCCACGGTTTCCCCTTGGCTCTTATAACGCTCCTTGCTCTGCCAGTAACCATAAGTCCAAAGTGGGAACATCGGCACTTCACCTGTAAGATGCCGAACCTGCGCCACTACGCCGTCGGCATCCCCGCCGTACATGAAATAATAGTCCATGCAATCACCCACCTCCGAACGGAAAGATGTTTCCGAGGCATTGTCGGTAAAGAGCGTAGGTGAATAATTGTCCCAGAAAAGCCCGTATCCTTTGGTAGACTGGATGAAAGGGCTGACATCCTCCACGTTGCCCTGCACAAGATTCTTCACTTGCCCTCTTTGCGACATCTTCCCGTTCTGCAACTGTCCTAAGCCGTAAATGGCCTCGTCAGTCTCCAATTTGAAAGCCTGGTATACATTATAAGTCGCATCACCGGCATCGTCAAAAGGAGTGAAGGGTTTCTCCGCCGGCTTCTCGGCAAGCAAGTGCCTGCCATCGGCTGTCTCATAGGAAAGCGCACCGGTGGACGTGTCCAAGCTCACTTGGAGTTCCTTGGTACCCATCACGATGGCACCGTCCTTGGTGCCGACTTTGAAACCCACCTTTTCGGGCAAAGCCACCACCGACAGGCTTTCTTTCCTGAAACTCTCGCCATGGGGCGACTTGACCACTCTCACCATAGAGGGCGTAAAAAACTGTACCTCCACATCCACGGCATCCACTGTGGCTTTAATGCCGTAATCAGTACGTTGGTAATCCTGCGCAGTCACGAAGGCCGCACAAGATAGCCCGCAAAAAAGCAAAACTGTCCTTTTCATCTTGTCTATTGTTTTATAGTTTCACGATGCAAAATTATATTCCGACCCATGTTCCCAAGCCATCCTCCCGTTGAAATTTATGATAACCATGTTGAATCCTTCACCGACATGCTACATCAGGAAAAACCTATGTTACATGGCAACAAACGAACAACGGGGAAAAATAGTCTTTTACAAAAAAAGCACACGGGAAACCGACTTTGAAAAAGTTCACCTACCCGGCCTCCCGTGCGCATTTACTTTCTTTTTTATCGTTTACGACTTCAGCTGAAACGCCAAAAATCCCAATTCATAAGGTTCTTGCCGGCACCGCCCTTAAAGAGGAATACCAAGTCATGTACGCCTTTAGCTCCCTTCACGCGGCATTCCATTTCTTTATACGCCTGCATGCCTCCGGTGGCTTTCACCTCCAACGTTCCCACCAACGGCCCGTCGACACTGTCCAAATGTATTTCGACGGTACAACCTTGTTCCGAAGCGATGCAAGCACGGAAACGTTTGGCACCACGCTTCCCGAAGTCCACCCCACGTACAATCAACGAGTCGCCATCGTCCACCGCCGTCACATAAATGCCGCCGCCCGGCATCTTCTCCGTCTTCAGGCCGTAGCCCCAAGCCATCGTCTCGGCTTCCACACGGCGGTATGGGTTGAAAAGTTCAACCTGTTCCACTTTCACATCCTTGAAATAAGGCACTTCCTGAATCGTGCCGTCTGCATTATAATGCATTTCAGCCACAGATACGGAACGGCGTTCGTGATGTTCCTCCATTTCCAGGCGCAAGAGGTCGTAATTCTGTCCGAACACATAAGTCTTCCCCTTGTAGTCCACAATGCCCGGATGGTTACCGCGCGTGCGTTCGGTAGGACGCATGATGTATCCTTTCACGTCCCACGGACCGGTGGGCGAATCACTCATGGCATAACCGATACCTTCGGGACAGCAGGTGGAAGCAAAGGCCAAGTAATAATGGCCGTCGCGCTTGTAAAACCATGGCCCTTCCTGATAAGTCTTCAATTTGCCGATTTTCACGATATCGCCCGAGGTAGAAATCATATCTTCGTTGAGCTTCACGTAATAAAGATTGGGGTTACCCCAATACATGTAAGCCTGACCGTCATCGTCGATATATACCGTGGGGTCGATGTCGTCCCAATGCTCCTTTTGCCATACCAACGGCTTGCCGATAGGGTCTTTAAAAGGCCCGTAAGGCGAGTCGGATACCAACACGCCGATACCATTGCCGTGAAGCGGACAGTACATGTAGAACTTGCCGTTCCGCTCTACCACTTGTGCAGCCCAGGCTCCGTTGTCACGCTTGCGCCATGCAAAATCCTTCGTGGAAGCCACCGGGCCATGGTCGGTCCAGTTCACCATGTCGGTAGACGTATAAAGCTGCCAGTCAAGCATCTTGAAACCGTAACCCTGCGCGTCGTCTTCGTCATGCCCCGTATAAAGGAACACGGTGTCGTTATGTAACATGGGCGCGGGGTCGGCCGTGTACTTGGTCTGGATAATGGGATCTTGTGCGTAAAGCACGGTTTGCCCTGCACATGCCAACAATGCGGCGAGGGCAGAGGTCATAAGTGAATGTTTCATTTTACCAATCTATTATTTAAAGGTTATTATTTTATAGCCCCAAAAACCATCCTCAGGATTCGGACGACCGGAAGAAAAGCCTCAACGTTTCAGCCAAGTAGGCACGGGCGTTCATCCATGTATGGCCCCCGTCCGTGATACACGTCCGGCAGGAAATACCTTTCTCCCGAAAATAATCAAGGTGCCTCATCACATCGGCATAGAGGAAATCCCCGCGCCCGACACCGAACCATTTCACCCGGTAGAGGGAATCCATACGTGCGGGATCCTCCATAAGCCGCCCGAAATGACGGTCCATCACCTGCGGAGTAAGATAGGCACTATAAGAAGCCACATGGGCGAACAATTCAGGATGGGAAAAGGCTGCAAACAGAGCCTGCCCGCCGCCACGCGAGAACCCGCCGACCGCACGGGACTCACGCGAAAGTTCCGTACGGAACTCCGACTCCACATAGGGTATCACGGCTTCCGTCAGTTCGCGGGCAAAGGTGGCATACATTTCGGCAGCCTCAGGCGATGAGGGCATAGGCGTACCGTGGGACGGCATATAACCGTACGGCATGACCACGAGCATCGGCTCGGCCTCTCCCCTGGCGATGAGATTGTCCAAAATGGCATCCACGCGCCCCACCTTGTACCAGGTTTCCTCCGTATCGGTCGTGCCGCTCACGAGATAAAGCACGGGATAACGCCGACCGGCCTCCCGGTCATAGCCCGGAGGGGTATACACCAACATCGTACGGTCGGTCTGCAAGACCTCGGAATAATAACTGCAATAGCGTACCTGTCCCCTCGGAACATCTTTATGGCGTGCATAGAGGGCTGCCGTATCCGGCATCTCCAACAAGCTAGCCTTGAAACGTTCGTTGGGAAAGGCCAGGGGGTTGCTCGGGTCGGAAACCTCCACCCCGTCGATGCGGAATGAGTAAGGATAAATGTCGGGGCGGCCTATCTTTACCGTCACGCTCCACACCCCGTCAGTTCCTTTCCGCATCGGGCATGTACCGTCCATAAACTGCCCCGAAAGCTCCACCCGTGAAGCAGAAGGGGCACTGACCGAAAAAGTCACTTCCCCTCCGGTACCCACACGGGGCGACACGACCGGGTTGTTCCACGGATTCCCTTGTGCCCTCGCCAAGGCCGGCCAACCTAAGGCGAAGCATAAAACCATCATGCTCAAGAACGTCATCATTCTTCTACCGATTTACCATCATCAGACCTCCGTTGCACGGAATCGTTACTTTCACGGTCTGTTTCTTCCCTAACTTCACCGACTTCACTTCGCCCTGCAACTTATTGTCATCGGCATATACCTGCAATTCCGTACCGGAAGCCCACATCGGCAGGCTGATTTCCGTCTTCAGCGTTTCCTGCTGCGCGTTCACTCCCGCCACATACCATTTATCGCCGTGACGACGCGCCAGAATGACGTATTTCCCGGGGTAACCATCGATGAAACGGACATCATCCCACGTCGTAGGCACTTGCTTCATGAAATCTATCGCCCAAGCCGGAGCGTCCGTCAGATTGTTGGGGGCGAGGGCAAAATGTTGCACGGGCGACTGGAACAATACGGCCGTAGCCAACGCATAGACATCGGACGTCACCCGGCGGCTGCCGCGCGGTTCATTCTTCGCATTGTAATACTTGTTCAGCGCACTGCCACCGAAATCCATACTGCCCACCGTGTTCCGGATGAAAGGATGCAAGCAGGCATTGAAAGCCTCGGCATCGCAACTTTTCTGCGAGAAGTTCAGGTTCTCACTGGCCAATACCGCCTCGCTGGCCACGAAATTGGGATACATCCGCTCCCAACCACGCGGAAGGGTGCAACCGTGGTAAATCACCATCAAACCGTAATCGTTGGCATCAGCCAAGATGTCTTCGTAAAGCTGCATGGTCTGTTGCTTGTCGCTCCCGATGAAGTCTACCTTGATACCCCGGATGCCGGTTTCCTTCATCCATTTCATCTCCCGGCGGCGGACTATCATGTTGTCCATGCGGCCACGCGGCCCTTGGGGCGCATCGTTCCAATAACCGTTGGAATTGTACCACAAATACAGGCCGACCCCCTTGCCTGCGGCGTAACGGG
Organism: Paraprevotella sp.; assembly: GCF_986071375.1. Taxonomy (NCBI): domain Bacteria; kingdom Pseudomonadati; phylum Bacteroidota; class Bacteroidia; order Bacteroidales; family Prevotellaceae; genus Paraprevotella; species Paraprevotella sp. The sequence goes on from NZ_CFQRNQ010000003.1 coordinate 273,193, forward strand.
CCAGTTCTGCCGTCCGTTCGTATCCCACGCGCGAATCCCACCAGGCATCCACGAGCACGCTCTCGTAACCCATGTCCGCCGCAAAATCCACATAACGCTTCTGTTCGTCATAGTTCATGCTGTTGTCGCCTGCGATAATCCAACTCCACGTGCCACGACCGTAGACATACCGGCGCGAAGGCTCATAGAGAGGCTCTACCACGTCGTATGGTATGGTGGTCTCCACAATCGGTGCCAACGTCTGCCCCACGGTAACCGTGCGCCAAGGCGTTTCGCCCGGCAAGGCGATACCGGGGCAGGCCGTCCCGTTACCGTTATATTCCCCCTCCTGAGGAAAACCGATGGTGTAAAGGCCGCCGTCCTTTCCCATCAAGCGGCTTGCGCAATAACGGCTGTCCACTCCTGTCTCGGAAATCAGCACCCAGCCCTTATTCCCCGTACGGAACAGGCAGGGAAACGTGTAACCGTTACCCCAACCGTTCTTTCCCATCTCACCGTCTGCGGTGTACGATGTCTCATAACTCGGGCTGGTTCGCGCAAATCCTCCCATCGGCCCGGCCTGCGGACAGAGGAATGTCGTGGTACCCTGAGGAAGCACGAAGCCCGTCGTCTCCTCCTTGACCACACAGCACAAGGTATTCCCCTGTGGATACATCTTATATTTAAAGGCCACATCATGGTCGGACACATGGAACACGACATCGAAAATGTGCTTGCCGTCCTTATAAAAAGGGCAAACCGCTTTCGTGGCCCGCACGTCCACCTTGCTGCGTTTTATAGTAGGCAATTTATAGTGGCCGGACACCGGCGAGGAAGAAAAAGAAGATTCCTGCAAGGTCATCCCTTGTGAGAAATCACCGATATTCGTCAGCAATCCCAAAGGAGATTGTTCCAAGAACACGGTCTCACCGCAAACGACACGGTAAGTAGGGCGGCCACCGTCATCGGCCACCGTCACCTGCAACTTTTTATCAGGACTTGAAAACTGTATGGTGGCCGCATCTGCCACCCCAAACGCACAAAACGCACATGCGAGCAAGAAGTATTTCTTCATGGATTATTGATTAATTATTTGATTGTTCCTGCCGCAAAATTACGAATAAAAACAAGATTTCTCTTTCGCCTATGTTACATTTATTTTGTTTTTTGTATCATTTTCAAGGCATACAGCCTGAATCCGGCCAAAAAAACGAAAAATCCGGCATTACGGACAGCCGCACAAGCCAACACTTACGTGCGGACAGGATGTCAGGAAAAGAAATGAAAATGCCGACAAAAAGACAGCAACTGCCTCTTTTACACCATAACCCCAAAAACGGAAATTCCTGCCATGGGAAGCCAAACGTTAACAAAAAGCCATGCAGCAAGGGCATCTTTTGCTCCTATGCGGCATTTCCCGGAATCGCTTTCAGCCGAATAAAAATTCATTCGGCTGAAAGCGATTTTCCAATGTCCGCAGAACTTGCGAGCGACCTGTACCAAAAGACGGAAAAACAACTTCTTACCGTGGAGAAGAGATGCTGAAAGCCCTGTTTTCCCACCTACATGGAAGCCCGAGAGCCTCAAAAAGGAAAAACAAAACGACAGCGGAAACGCCCGACGGAAAGACATATAAAAAAAGCCATGCGGAAAACATGGCATATCCTCTATCGAAAAGAAAGCTCCAAAAACAAAAGGCAGCATTCTGTCAGATTCCCGACACGCGAGAATCCATTATTCGCGACAGCTCCCGTCCCGGCTTGCAAATACGCCATTCTCGTCAGCCAGAAAATGACTATTTGTCATTTTGGAAGCTATGCCACAAATTGCCCTCGGGCACGGGTGCCTCCACGTCTATCTCTTGCTTGGATACGGGGTGGACGAAACGCACACGGCGGGCATGCAGGCAAATGCTCCCGTCGGGGTTGCTGCGCGGCGCACCGTACTTCAGGTCTCCCTTGATCGGGCAACCCATCTTGGCCAACTGGCAGCGGATTTGATGGTGGCGGCCGGTTTTGAGGTCTATTTCCAAAAGGAAATAACGTTCCGAACGTCCGATAAGCTTATAGTCGAGGATGGCTTTCTTCGCCCCGGGCTTTTCCTTGCCGTAAGCATACGACTTGTTCTGCTTCTCGTTGCGCACCAGCCAATGCACCAGTTCCCCTTCTTCCGCAGGCGGGCAATTCCCCGTAATGGCCCAATACGTCTTGTGCACTTCTTTCGTACGGAACATTTCGTTGAGCCGGGCCAAAGCCTTGCCGGTACGGGCAAAGACCACCAGTCCGCTCACGGGACGGTCCAAACGATGCACCACGCCGAGGAACACGTTCCCCGGCTTGTGGTACTTCTGTTTGATGTATTCCTTCACCATCTCCGCCAAAGGCTTGTCGCCGGTCTTGTCGCCCTGTACAATCTCCGAACTGCTTTTGTCGACGATGATGAGGTGGTTGTCTTCGTAGACTACGTCCATACGGATTACATGTTCATGCCACCGTCAATCTGGATAACCTGTCCCGACACGTAAGAAGACAGGTCGGAAGCCAAGAAAAGTGCCACGTTGGCCACGTCTTCCGGCGTGCCGCCACGACGCAAAGGTATCTTCTTGCACCATTCCGCACGCACGTCGTCCGACAATGCCGCCGTCATGGCCGTTTCGATAAAGCCTGGTGCTATGGCATTGGCACGGATGCCCTTGGCTCCCATCTCCTGGGCTATGGACTTGGCCAAAGCTATCATACCGGCCTTGGAAGCCGAATAGTTACACTGTCCGGCATTGCCATGTACACCCACCACGGAAGCCATGTTGATGATGGAACCGCCCTTTTGGCGCATCATAATAGGCGTACAAGCGTGGATGAAGTTGAAAGCCGACTTCAGGTTGACGGCAATCACTGCGTCCCACTGTGCCTCCGTCATGCGCAACATCAAGCCGTCTTTGGTGATACCGGCATTGTTTACCAAAATATCTATCGAACCGAAATCCTCTTTCACCTGCTTCACCACTTCTTCCGTCTGTGCAAAATCAGCCGCATTGGAAGCGTAGCCTTTGGCCTTCACGCCGAAAGCGGCGATTTCCGCCTCGGTAGCCTGGCCGTTTTCATCAATTACCAAATCCGTAAAAGCCACGTTCGCGCCTTCGGCGGCAAACTTCAGGGCTATGGCTTTACCGATACCGCGGGCGGCACCCGTCACCAAAGCCGTCTTTCCTGTCAATAATCCCATAATCAATTTATTATTTAATGGTTAAATATATTATCTGTCAACGTTCTCCCCGCAATGCGCGGTGTATCAATGTCTTCACCATGCGGCGCGTTTCCGCCTTGTTCAATCCCTCTCCCAAGCGGCCGTAGATGTAAGGCACCTCCAACCCTTTCACGCAATAGTGCATCACATCGGCCACCAATGCCACATTCTCTATGGAAAACTCACCCGAGGCGACCCCTTCTTTCAACACCCCGATGAAAAACTCCGTTTCTTTTTGGTCGAAATGTTTCCTCACCTTCTCCACCATCCAGATATTACGGAAGAATTCGGCACGCAAATTACCGTTGCGCAACACGACCTCTTTAATGGAATGCAAATGGACATAAATGATTTCCACCAGTTTTTCCTCCAAATCCATCCTTTTATTGGCCACTTCCGACAACTGGGCCGAAAGATGCTCCAACTCCGTTTCTATCACGGCAAAATAAATGTCTTCCTTATTCTTGAAATAGGTGTAAAGCGTACGGCGTCCTTTGCCCGAGGCTACGGCAATATCGTTCATCGTCGTATTCTCCAGCCCTTGCTTGGCAAACAGCCCTCGCGCCACATCCACCAATCGTGTCCTTGTCTTCGAAACAGCCATAACTGTTACAAATGTAAGCGAAATCCGGCAAGCAGGCAATATTTCCCCCTTAATTTTCGTTTCTGTCCGGCAAAAAAGCCTGCCATTGTTATCCGAAACGGGTAAGCCCGGCTCTAATTAACACAGACTTTATTGCCGCCATACCGGCTTTTCCGTAATTTTGCATACGGCGCAGCAGGACTGCCCCATGCCCGATGCTCCGCGAAGGACAGGTATTTTATGCCGACTATGCCAAACCCGACGGATTTTGCGACGAGGCTTGGAAAGCGATTTACCAATATGTATTTGCGTTGGCCCACGGCGCAACGAAAGAGCCGTTCTACTACGGCGATTGGATAAGCAAAGCAGGCATTGCCATCTGTGTAGTTGCAACGACGGTCTCCGACCGGTCATCTTCAAACAGGAAGCCACCAACGAAGAAAGCCAAATAAACTATATCCTTGTACAAGACTAATGGTGGCCTACCACCGCTGCAAGACAAGGAACACGGAACGCTCCACCACCGGCAACGAAACGGTCACATTCGCAATTTCACGAAAATAATCCGCAATTTATTTGGCCATTCTGTGGAAAAGCATTACCTTTGCACACAGAAACAAGAAACACATCGCGGAGTGGAGCAGTTGGTAGCTCGCCAGGCTCATAACCTGGAGGTCGTTCGTTCGAGTCGAGCCTCCGCAACTCAATACAAACGCAATTAACTTCAGGAAAGTTAGTTGCGTTTTGTGCTTTAAAACCATTAACCTGATGAAAGTCATGAAAAAAGTATTCTGTTCCCTATTGAAAAGCCTGGTGCTCACAGTTACGCTATCCCATTCCTTGCCTTCGCACGGACAAGAGGAAACTCTCCGGATTCCCATGACTACGGAGGATGCGAAAAACAAATATTCCACAATAAGCATGCAACGCACCAGTGTGCACGACCCTTCCATCGCTTATGATGAGGGGAGCAGGCTGTATTACGTCTTCGGTTCACACATGGCCACTGCCAAAACCCGGGATTTGCAGAACTGGACCGGGGTGTCCTTTCCTTGGGGCATGGTGAATACAGACGGGACAATCACGTCCGACGTAGCTCCGGCAGACGCTTTCCACACCCACCAAACGCGGAAAATCACCATCCACGGCGAAACGGTGGATTTCGGTAATTTCGATGCCGCAGCCTGGAACTGCGCCCTTCCCGGTACCGGTACCAATGGAGAAGAAACGCCATGGACCGTAGACGGCAACATGTGGGCTCCGGACATTATTTACAATCCCGTGTTGGGGAAATGATGCCAATACCTCAGCCTGAACGGTCCGCAATGGAATTCTTGTATCATCCTGCTCACGGCCGACCGCATAGAAGGGCCTTACGTCTACCAAGGTCCTGTTGTATTCAGCGGATTCCGCAGCGACACGGACGAACGCATCTCCTTCCACAAGACCGATCTGGAATTAGTCATCGGAAAGCAATCGAGCCTCCCTGCACGGTATAAACAGGAAAAATGGGGAGATTATTGGCCGCACGCCATAGACCCTTGCGTGTTCTACGATGAAGACGGGACGTTATGGATGTCGTACGGCTCTTGGTCGGGTGGCATCTATATCCTGCAATTAGATCCGAATACCGGTCTGCGGGACTACAACGTCACTTATACGGGGGACTTCGATACGAAAGGGGCTAACGTGACATCCGACCCGTACTTCGGAAAGAAAATCGCAGGCGGTTGTTATGTATCGGGCGAAGGTTCCTATATCGAACATATCGGCAACCACTATTACTTGTTCATGAGCTATGGCGGGCTTGAACCCAACGGCGGATACGAGATGCGCGTATTCCGTTCGTCTCGTCCGGACGGCCCGTACAAGGACATGAACGGGACTGATGCCATCTTCACAAGTTGGAAACTTAATTACGGTCCCAATGCAGACAATCGCGGTGAAAAGCTATTGGGAGCCTACAACCATTGGGGATTTATGAATGTCGGCGAACGTGCACAAGGACATAATTCCGTATTTGCCGCAGAGGACGGACGCACTTACTTGGTTTACCATACCAAATTCAATGACGGGACGGCGGGACATCAGGTTCGTGTGCACCAACTGTTCCTGAACCGTTCCGGTTGGCCCGTAGCCGCTCCGTTCGAGTTCCACGGAGAAACGACAGGCGACCGTCAGATAGCCTCTTCCCAACGGTTCGATTCTAAAGAGGTAGCAGGCCGTTATCATATCCTCACCCATCCCTACGGGCAAAACCATGCCGCCTACGAAGAGGCCACCCCCGCAGAAATCTTGCTCCGTGAAGACGGGAAGGTAGAAGGGGCATACAGCGGAACTTGGAAGATATATGACGGCAATTCATATATCACCTTGAACCTGAACGGTACGGTTTACGAAGGAGTCGTAACGGAGCAACAAATGGAACCGACCACTATCAAAGCCGTCTGTTTCACTGCATGTGGCGACAATGGCACAAATCTATGGGGATACCGGATGGGAGATGCATACGCCTTGGCTTATACACTCAATACAACCACCATTCCGGTCAAGGACAACCAATACATCTCGCGCAACATGGACTTGTATGGACTGGAGAAGGAAATCAATGTCAACGCCAAATGGGAGTCCGACACTCCGGACGTGGTTTCCCATACCGGACGATACAACCCGGCCGACCTGACGGAAGACATCCCCGTGCAATTATCCTGCGAACTGTCCTGCGGTGACTACTTTTGGACTGACACGTTCCACGTGAAAGCCCGCAAGGAATCTCTGCCCGACGGTAATTGGCTTGGTGGCATAAAAGCATATTATGATTTCGACCAAGAGCCTTTCGTCAATGCATACGACCACGTACAAACAGCCAAGCGCTTGTCGCAAGGCGGCAACAACAAACCGTCGTTGGAAAAGGACAGTCTGCGCAACGGCAGCATCCTGCACCAATATTTCGGCGCAAGCGGCTATTGCAGCTACACACAAATGCCCAATCCGCTAAGGAATGAGCGTTTGGAAGGTATGACCGTATCTTTATGGGTGAAACGTACTGACGACATTCCATGGGACGCAATATGGTCTTTCTACAATCCTGCGGTTAACACCAGGCTATATCTTACAGGTAATTCCTACGTAGGCTTTAACAATGGCAAAGACTGGTTCGACATCAACCATCCTGGTAGTATTATCTCCGAACGTATTCCTGTCGGTAAATGGTGTCTCGTCACGATAACCATTTCACGTAGCCAAGGGTGTACCATATACGTCAACGGAAGTAAGATACGTGACGTTGAATACATCGGAAACTGTAATGGCATCAATATTACAGACACAAAAGACTTTGATTATAATCGGGTCATAGACTTTATTCAATCATGCCCTAATTTCTATTTAGGCTACGGCTCTTTTTGGGGTTCCGTAGACGTAAGGATGGATGACCTTATCCTATACAATCGGGCTTTGGAAGCAACGGATGTCAGAGCCTTGAACACGATGAGCAACAGAGTAACAGATTTCTCTATCGGAGAAGGCGGCTTGTCTGTCAAACCTGTCCATCTTCACGGGAACAGAACCATGAAATCTATATACGATTTATCCGGATGCCCTGTAAAAGAGGTAAAAAAAGGTATCTACATTATTGAAGGCCAGAAAGTCATATACCCATAGAAGCCAAGAATAACATACAACTTATTTCATATACCAATGTAACAATTCAGAAGCCCCGGGGAATAAAAAACCCGTTCCCCCGCCCGGCATGGGCCGTGCGCGGGGGAACGGAATGGAAAA